>NZ_CAXTHO010000009.1:0-34092 GCF_964244015.1 uncultured Amnibacterium sp.
CGCGGGTTGGAGGCGAGCGGCAGCTTGTAGATCACGCCCTGCGCGATGCCGTCCTCGATCTGCTTCTGCGTCCACCCGACGGTCGCGATCTCGGGCGCGGTGAAGATGTTGCTGGTCACGTTTCGCAGCTCGGTCGGCACGACCGCGTCGCCCATCGCGTGGAACACCGCAGTCCTGCCCTGCTGGGCTGCCACGGAGGCGAGCGGCAGGAACGTCGTGCAGTCGCCCGCCGCGTAGACGGAGGGGCGCGAGGTCGACGCCACCCGGTTCACCCGGATGTGGCCGGAGGCGCTCAGCTGCACCCCCGCCTCCTCCAGCCCGATGCCGGCCGTGTTCGGGATCGAGCCGACCGCCATCAGGCAGTGGCTGCCACGGATCTCCGTGCCGTCGGAGAGGGTGACGACGACCTCGTCGCCTTCCCGCTCGACCTTGGTCGCCCGGCTGTTGGACTTCAGGTGCATGCCGCCGCGCTCGAAGACGTGCTCGAGCAGCTCGGCCGCATCGGCGTCCTCACCGGGCAGCACGCGGTCGCGGCTCGAGATCAGGGTGACCTCGCTGCCGAGCTGCATGTAGGCGGAGGCGAACTCCGCACCGGTGACGCCGGAGCCGACCACGATCATGTGCTCGGGCACGTCGTCGAGCTCGTAGAGCTGCGTCCAGGTGAGGATCCGCTCCCCGTCCGGCAGCGCGGTCGGCAGCTTCCTCGGGCTCGCCCCGACGGCGACGACCGTGGTCTCGGCCTCGATCTCATCGAAGTCGTGCGCGGTCCTGCCTCGGCCGGTCGAGACGATGACCCGGCCGGGACCGTCGAGCCGGCCGTCACCGATCACGATCCGCACGCCGGCCTCCTCGAGGTTCGCTCGCATGTCCGCCGACTGCTGGTTCGCCAGGTCCTTCAGCCGCCGGTTCACCGCGCGGAGGTCCACGGCCACCTCCGGCGCGACCGCCCTGCCCTGCTCGTTCGGCACCGAGAACCGCACGCCGAGCCGGGCGATGCGCTGGATCGCACCCATCGAGTTCGCGGTGGCGATGAGGGTCTTCGACGGCACCACGTCGGTGAGCACCGCGGAGCCGCCGACACCCGCGCGCTCGACCACCGTGACCTCGGCGCCCTGCTGCACGCCGGCGAGCGCCGCCTCGTACCCGCCGGGCCCGCCGCCCAGGACGACGATCCGGTGGTTCCGCTCGAACTCGTAGGTCACCCGTCCACAGTATTGATTCCACGGCCGCCCGACCCGCTGGTCGAGGTGCGAGCGAAGCGAGCCTCGAGACCATCCGACGCCGATCAATAGGCTTGCGGCGTGGCTGACCCGACGCTCGATCTCGACGACCCCTCGACCCCGCCGACGGCAGTCGCGCAGCTGGCTGCCGCGGAGATCGCCCGCCGCACCGGCGTGGAGCGGCACGAGATCGCGCTGACCCTCGGCAGCGGTTGGAGCCGCGCGGCGGAGCGGCTCGGCGAGGTCGTCGCGCGCATCCCGGCGGAGGAGGTGCCCGGCTTCACCGCCTCCGGCATCCCCGGCCACTCCGGCACGCTGACCTCGATCCGCCTCCCGAACGGTTTCCACGCGCTCGTGATCGGCGCGCGCACCCACTTCTACGAGGGCAAGGGCGTCCGTCGCGTCGTGCACAGCGTGCGCGCCGCCGCCGCCGCGGGCGCACGGGTGATGGTGCTCACGAATGGCGCGGGCGGCATCGACCCGTCCTGGGCGCCGGGCACGCCGGTGCTGATCTCGGACCACATCAACCTCACGGCCGCGTCGCCGCTCGAGGGCGCCACGTTCATCGACGTCACCGACCTGTACGCGAAGCGCCTCCGGGACCTCGCGCGCGAGGTCGACCCGTCGCTCGCGGAGGGGGTCTACGTGCAGTTCCGCGGCTCCCAGTTCGAGACCCCCGCCGAGGTGCGCATGGCCCGCGCGATCGGCGGGCACATCGTCGGCATGTCGACGGCGCTGGAGGCGGTCGCGGCGCGCGAGGCGGGGGTGGAGGTGTTCGGCATCAGCCTGATCACGAACCTCGCCGCGGGCATCTCGGACAGCCCGCTGAACCACGAGGAAGTCCTCGAGGCCGGGCGCCTGGCCGAGAACCGGCTCGCCGATCTGCTGTCCCGGATCGTGCAGCGGATCGCCGCGGACCTGCCGGAGCGATGACCGATCCGTCGAGTACCCCGGGACACCCCCTCGAGGCCGCCGCTCGCGCGTGGCTCGCGGTCGATCCCGACCCGGTGACCCGCGCGGAGACGGCGGCGCTGCTCGCCGCGCACGACGAGGTCGGGCTCGCCGCACGGTTCGGCGGCCGGCTCGTGTTCGGCACGGCAGGGCTGCGCGGGCCGCTCGGCGCGGGTCCGCTGCGGATGAACCGCGTCGTGGTGCGGCAGACGACTGCGGGCCTCGCGCGGTTCCTCCTCCGACGCGACGCGGCGGACTCTCGAGACGCTCTCGAAGGGCCCACAGCGGTCGTCGGGTACGACGGGCGGCACAACTCGCAGGTCTTCGCGCAGGATGCTGCGGCCGTGCTGGCCGCAGCGGGCATCGCCGTCACGCTGCTGCCGCGCGCGCTGCCGACGCCGGTTCTCGCCTTCGCCGTCCGGGACCTGGACGCCTCCGCGGGGGTGATGATCACCGCCTCCCACAACCCGGCGGCGGACAACGGGTACAAGCTCTACCTCGGCGGCGCGGACGCCGGCTCGCAGCTCGTCTCGCCCGCGGACGCCCAGGTGCTCGCGGCGATCGATGCGGTCGTCGCGGAGGGGGCAGGCGCCGGCCCGGGCGATCCGGGCGCGGTGACGGTCGCGGGTGAGGACCTGCTGGACCGGTACGTCGCGGCGACGGCCGCGCTGGCATCGACCGTCGGCGAGCTGCCGTGGGTCTACACGCCGATGCACGGCGTCGGGCTGAACACCGTGCGACGCGTGCTGAGCGCGGCCGGACTCCCCTCCCCCTCCGTCGTCGCGGAGCAGGCCGAGCCCGATCCCGACTTCCCGACCGCGCCGTTCCCGAACCCGGAGGAGCCGGGCACGCTCGACCTCGCGTTCGCGCTCGCGTCGGCGACCGGTGCCGAGCTGGTGCTGGCGAACGACCCGGACGCCGACCGGCTCGCGGTCGCGCTGCCCACGCCCGCGGGCTGGCGCCGCCTGACCGGCAACGAGGTCGGGCTGCTGCTCGGCTGGCGGATCGCGCAGGGGGCCGGTCCCGTCGCGGGCCCTTCGAGAGCCTCAGGAGGGTCGACGCTCGCGTGCTCGATCGTGTCGACTCCCGGGCTCGCGCGCATCGCGGAGCGCTTCGGCTTCGTCGCGACGGAAACGCTGACGGGGTTCAAGTGGACCTCGCGGGTGCCGGGCCTGCTGTTCGGGTTCGAGGAGGCGCTCGGCTACCTCGTCGATGCGGACGCCGTGCACGACAAGGACGGCGTCTCCGCGCTGGTCGTGCTGCTGTCGATCGCGATCGAGCTGCGCGCCGAGGGCAGGACGCTCGCCGACCTGCAAACCGAGATCGAGGAGGCGATCGGCCGCCACGACTCCGACCAGGTGTCGATCCGCGTCGACGACCTCGCCGCGCTCGGCGCCATGACCGACGCGCTGCGGGCGGCGCCCCCGGCCTCGATCGGCGGGCTGGAGGTACTCGCCGCGGACGACCTCGCGGCCGGAGGCGACCTGCCGCCGACCGACGCGCTGCGCTACCACCTGGCCGGCTCCGCTCGCGTGATCGTGCGCCCCTCCGGCACCGAGCCGAAGCTCAAGGTCTACCTCGACGTGATGTCCGAGGCGCCGACAGCGGAAGCGCGGGCCGCCGAGACGAGCGCAACCCTCGCCGCGCTCCGCGCCGCGGTGCCGACCCTCCTGGGCGGATGATTCGCTCCCCTGCGCAGCTCGTGGATGCGGATCGTGAGCAGCCCGCCGCGCCTCGGTCGAGCGGCGGTCCGCGGGTCACGGCGTCGGCGGGCGGCAGATCAGCAGGCCGCCGGTGCCGGTCACACGCTGCTCCCCTGCGCCTGCGGGGATGACGACGGTCGCGCCGCGCGTGAGCACGAGATCGCCGAGCGCGACGTCGCCGTGCTCGACCAGCACGACCGAGTAGCCGGCGGGGATCAGCAGCTCCCCCGCGACCGGCACGCGCTGGACGGCGAAGAACGCGTCAGCGTCCTCCGCCAGCACCGAGCCCGAGGTGGTGCCGCGCGTGACGAGGGCGTCGAGCACAGCCGGATCGAGCCGGGTGCGGGAGACCGCCTTCAGCGCGGTGTCGAAGCCGAGCCCGAGGTGGCCGTCGGCCTGCCCATCGACCGCGAAGCCCTCCCACTCCAGCAGGATCGAGAGGTCTTCCGGCTCCTGCACCTCGAGGAGCAGCACGCCCTCGCCGATCGCGTGCAGCTGGCCAGCCGGTACGAACACGGCGTCGCCCGCCGCGACATCGACGGGGTGCAGGAGGGCCAGCATGTCGGCGGTCAGCTGCGCGTCGACGAGGGTGCGGAGTTGCTCCTCAGTCACGTCCCGGTGCAGCCCCAGGTAGACGGTTCCGTCGTTCAGGATCACCCAGGCCTCGGCCTTGCCGTGCGCGTGGCCCAGATGCTGCGCCGCGAATGCGCTGTCGGGATGCGCGTGGACCGGCAGACGCTGGCCGGCGTCGAGCAGCTTCGTCAGGAGCTTCGTGTCGACACCCCACCTGGCGACGTGCGCGTCCCCGAGCCAGCCGACCGGGTCCGCCTCCACGGCGATGCGGAGGAGCACGCCATCCGGTAGCACCGTCTCGCCGACGCCCGGCTGCCCGAACACGTGGGTCGTGCTCGCCACCCAGTCCTCGGGCTCGTGGTCGCGGGCAGGCGGATCGCCGCGGAGATCGGTGATCCGCCGCCCGCCCCGGTAGAAGCGGTCCTCGGGCCGGTTCGACGGCAGCACGACAGGAGAATCGGGCACGGCTCCCCTTCGAGCGGGAACTCTCCGTTTTCCAGGCACGTCCTGCTCGCAGAACGAACGTCAGGGGGTGAGGACTACGACGCCGGCGTCCGCGAGCGCGCGCGCCATGGAGGGAGGAGGAGGGCCGTCGGTGATCAGATAATCGGCGGCCGCGAGCGAGTCGACCTGCGCGAAGAGGCGCCGCTCGAACTTCGTGGCATCGGCGACGATCGCCACCCTCGCAGAGCGGTCCATCATGTCGCGCATCATTCCCGCCTCGGCGAGGTTGCTGGTCCAGTACCCGTCGTCCTCGCTCACCGACCCGACGCCGATGAAGGCGAGGTCGGCCTGGATGCGCTGCTCCAGGCCCGGCTCGCCGATCGGGAAGAGGACCGGCCCGATGGTCTCCTGCGCTGTGAAGCGCACGGCGCCACCGAACACGTAGAGATCGCGGACGACCTCGGGCGGCAGCACCGACGGCAGCTGGAGGCTGTTCGTCGCGATCGTGAGCTGACGCTTATGCAGCAGCTGACGGCCGATCGCCATCGTCGTGGTGCCGGCGTTCATCATCAGCACCATGCCGTCGGTGACCAGGCTCGCGGCGAGCACGCCGATCGCGTCCTTCGCATCGGCCTGCATCCGCATGCGCACGTCCACCGCGAACTCGGGCCGCGGGGCCGCGAGCGCGCCGACCGCGCCGCCGTGCGTGCGGATCAGGTGGCCGTCGGCGTCGAGCGCGTCGAGATCCCGACGGATCGTATCGACGGAGACGCCGAAGCGCTCCGCGAGCGTCGCGACGGACGCCTCCCCCGCCTCCGCGACGTAGGCGGCGAGCTCCGCCTTGCGCCCAGCGGGGAGACGCCGGACGCCCTCGTCGCCCTGTCCGACGATGTTCATGTAGAAGATGTAGCACACGGGTGAGAAACCGCACGACCCCGCAAAAAGGTGCAGATCGTTATCTAGCCTGATCGGCCGCTCATTTTAGCCCGAGAATCAGTTGGCGACCCTCCGACACATCAGGTCTCGCCGCCTTGACATGCCCCGTGTGGCGCCCTACATTCCGGGGAACCCGCACAAACCAGCAAGAAACTGCGGATCACTGCATTCCCGCTCGATGACGAGGAGAACCATGAGCACCGGAGCTCGAAGGTATTGGAGGGCCGCGGGCGCGATCGTCGCCATCGGCGCCACGATCGCGATGACGGGCTGCAGCGGCAGCACCGGTGGCGGCGACAGCGGGAAGGTCACGCTCGAGTTCTCGCAGTGGTGGGCGCCCGAGCTGCCGAAGGGCGACCTGCAGGCGATCGTGACCGACTTCGAGAAGTCGCACAAGAACATCACGGTCAAGCTCATCAGCGGTCCGTACGCCAGCACGCAGGACCAGACGTTCACGGCGGCCGCCTCCGGCACCATGGCCGACATCGTCGGCCTCGACGGCGCCTGGGTGAGCGACCTGCACAAGCAGGGCGCGCTCGCGAACCTCAGCGACTTGATCAAGGCCGACGGCTACGACGACTCCCAGCTCGCCTCGCAGGTGAAGGAGGACGGCAGCACCTACATGATCCCGGTCGTCAACTTCGTCTACCCGATGTTCGTGAACAACGACCTGCTCAAGAAGGCCGGCGTCACCACTCCCCCGAGCACCCGCACCGAGTTCAAGGCCGCGGCCGACAAGCTCACCGCGCTCGGCGGCCAGACCAAGGGCTGGGTCATCCCGCTGTCGACCGAGAACCCGAACGGCATCCAGAACGACCTCATGTCGTGGGCGTGGGCATCGGGCGGCACCATGCTGAAGGACGGTCAGCCCGACGTCACGAACGCCTCGGTGAAGTCGGCGGCGGCATTCGTGAAGAGCCTGTACGACGCGAAGGACATCACGCCGGGCGCGCTGACGCTGCAGGAGACCGACAAGGTCACCGAGTTCACGAACGGCCGCGTCGGCATGATGATCGACTCTCTGTCGCACATCGACACGATCAAGAAGGCCGCACCGAACCTGAACTTCTCGGTGATCCCGATCCCGGCCGAAGACGGCTACACCGGGAAGCGCGGTATCCCCTACGCCTCCTGGGGCCTCGGGGTGTCCGACCAGTCGGACCACAAGACCGAGGCGTTCGAATTCGTCAAGTACCTGATGAGCACGACCGTGAACTCGAAGCTGTCGACCGAGGCGAACGCCTTCCCCGGCAACACGGGCTCCACGCCGGACCTGTCCAACGCCGACGCGCTCTACAAGGACGCGTTCACGATCTACCAGGACGGCACACCCACCAACGAGTTCGTCGGACTGCCGACGGCAGACGAGCTGATGCGCACGTTCGACGAGCAGTTCCAGAAGGCGCTGGCAGGTCAGCAGACCCTCGATCAAGCGCTCGCGGCCACGCAGACCGCCTGGAAGCGCAAGTTCTGATGAGCGCCGCCTAGTCGACCGCTCGCGGTGAAGGGGCGTGGTCCGATCCGGATCGCGCCCCTTCGCTCCTGAGACAACCCCGCTTCACCGGAAGGAACCGCCATGGCGAACGCACACGCCGCCGCGATCGGAATTCCCGGTCGCACCGGCCGGCGCAAGCAGCGACGACGCAGCCTGCTCCCCTACGGCCTCATCCTCCCGACCGCCGTGCTGCTGCTCGTGCTGATGGTGCTGCCGGTCGTCATCGTCATCGCCAACAGCCTCTACACGCAGGTCGTCACCCGCAGCGGCGGGCAGTTCGTCGGCCTCGCCAACTACTTCGCAGTGCTCGCGGACCCGAGCTTCTGGCCGGCCACGCTGAACACTGCGGTCTTCGCCGGCGTCAGCGTGGTCGTGCACCTGGTCATGGGCCTCGGGTTCGCGGTGCTGCTGAACAGCCCGCTCATCGGCAGGTTCACCTCCGGCGTATTCCGGACGATCCTGATCCTCCCGTGGCTGTTCACGGCGGCGGTCATCGCGGTGCTGTGGCGCCTGATCCTCGCCCCGACCGGTGTCGTGAACTACGTGCTCGAGAACCTCGGCGTCATCCATGAGGCCGTGCAGTGGTTCGGTGACCCGGCGACCGCCCTCTTCGCGGTGACCGTGATGAACATCTGGGCGGGCTACCCGTTCTTCATGATCAGCCTGCTGGCCGGTCTGCAGGGCATCCCGGCCGATCTGAACGAGGCGGCGACCGTCGACGGCGCGAACGCCTGGCAGCGCTTCTGGAACATCACCATCCCGCAGCTGATGCCGATCATCCTGTCGATGGCGGTGCTCGATCTGCTCTGGACCACGCAGCAGTTCGCACTCATCTGGCTGACCACAGGCGGCGGCCCGCTCGGCGTCACGGAGATGCTGTCGACCTTCACCTACAAGCTCGCGTTCGGCGACTACAACCTCGTGCAGGCGTCGGCGAGCGCCGTGCTCGTGCTGCTGTTCAGCCTCGTCGTCGCCGTCTTCTACGTGCGTCAGCAGCGGAAGGTCAACTCGTGACCATCACGCGGGCGACCCGCGTCCGGGTCCAGAAGGCGGGCACGATCGCCGCGCTCTGCGGTGCTGCAGCGATCGCCGCGTTCCCGATCCTGTGGATGCTCCTCAGCTCGTTCAAGACGAACACCGAGGTGTTCGCCTACCCGCCGGCGCTGCTCACCGACAACTTCTCGCTCAACGCCTACGTCGCGGTCTTCGCCGACCCGACGAAGCTTCGGTTCTTCATCAACAGCTACGTGGTCGCGATCGTCGTGACCCTCGCCACGCTGCTCATCTCGATCCTCGCGGCGTACGCGTTCAGCAGATACGAGTTCCGGGGCAAGGGCCTCATGAGCATCGTGATCATCGGCGTGCAGGCCGTGCCGCCCATCACCCTGCTGATCCCCTACTTCAGCCTGATCGTCGCACTGAAGCTCTACAACTCCTATGGCGGTCTGATCCTCACCTACATGGTGTTCACCGTTCCGTACGCGGTGATCATGATGACGAGCTACTTCAACACGCTCCCGCGTGAGCTCGACGAGGCCGTGAAGGTCGACGGCGCCGGGCCGCTCACCGCGCTGTTCCGCATCCTGGTGCCGGTCGCGATGCCGGGCATCGTCTCGGTCGGCGTCTACACGTTCATGATCGCGTGGAACGAGTACCTCTTCGCGCTCACCCTCACCCGGACCGACGACATGCGCACGCTGCCGATCGGGATCCAGCTGCTCCTCGGGCAGAACAACCAGGAGTGGGCGCAGCTGATGGCGATGAGCCTGCTGGGGATACTCCCGGTGCTCCTCCTCTTCCTGATCTTCCAGCGCTGGTTCATCGGAGGACTCACCTCCGGCGCTGTGAAGAGCTGACCCACGAGACCCCTCGCACCACCCCCTACGAAACAGGAGAGCATCCATGCTGCTGAACGGCAAAGACCTGCTGGCCGTCGCGAACGAGCACGACTTCGCGGTGCCGGCCTTCAACATCAGCGACTGGGCGATGTTCACGGGCATCATCGACGTCAGCGAGGAGAAGGACTCGCCGCTGATCGTCGCGATCCATCCCGATGAGCTGAGCCACATCACCGTCGACCTGCTGCCGGCGATCATCCAGCGTTCGCACCGGTCGCACGTGCCGGTGGCGATCCACCTCGACCACGGCGCCTCCTACGAGCAGGTGCTGACCGCGATCCAGAGCGGCTTCACCTCGGTCATGATCGACAAGTCGATGCTCCCCTTCGACAAGAACGCCGAGATCACCAAAAAGGTCACGGAGACCGCGCACGCAGTCGGCTTGTCGGTCGAGGGCGAGCTCGGCACCATCGGCAAGACCGACGGCTACGCAGAGGCCGGCACCGACGACATCGTCTACACACAGCCCGAGGAGGCGGCCCGGTTCGTGGCGGCGACCGGGGTGGACAGCCTCGCCATCGCGATCGGCACGCGCCACGGCATCTACCCGTCGCACCTGAAGCCCGAACTGAAGCTCGACCTGCTGAAAGAGATCAAGGCGGCGGCCTCGCTGCCGCTCGTGCTGCACGGCGGCTCGAACAATCCCGACGACGAGATCGGGCGGGCGGTCAAGCTCGGTGTGAACAAGATCAACATCTCGAGCGACATCAAGGTCGCGTATCACCTGCGGATGCGCGAGGTGTTGGCCGACCTCGTCGAGCGCGAGCCCAACTCAATCCAGCCGGCGTCGATCGCCGCCATGAAGGTCACCGCCGCGCAGAAGATCGATCTGTTCGACGCAGCGGGCAAGGCTTCGCTGTACTGATGTCCATGCCCGCAGCGCCCATCCCCTCCACCCCGCCGTCCGCGGACGAGGTGCTGCTGGGGCTCGGGAACACGGTCGACTACGAGATCGCATGGGACGCGCCGACCGTCTCCATGCTGCTGCGCCAGCACGGTGTGCGAGTGGGAGACGGCCCGGTCGAGGGCGCGATCGAGACCGCGGCCGATCTGCTTCGAGCGCTGCTCGCGCACGTGCGCGAGGGCTCGGGCGGAGAGCACTTCATCGCCTCGAAGGCGGTGCTGCTCACCTTCGCCGCACGGTTCCGGTCAGAGATCACGCTCGGCGGCACCAACGTGCGCGCGGCGCTCGCGATGCGCGCGCTCGGGCGGCCGTCGACCGTGCACCTCGTCAGCACGAACGACGACACCCGGCGCCTGCTGCCCGACGACGTCGCGACGATCTCGAGCGCGGACGGCGACTCCCTCGATCCGCATGTGATCGTGCAGTTCCCGGCCGGTACGACCGTGGACGCCTCCGACGGTCCCGTCGTCGCGCCGCGGCCGAACCGAGTGATCCTGACCAACGACATCCCGAACCGCGAGCTCGTGATCGCAGAGGCGCTCGGCGATGCGGTCGAGCGGGCGCACGTCGTAATGGTGTCGGGGTTCAACTCGATGCAGGAGCCCGAGCTGCTCGAGCGGCGGATGACCGATGTGCTGCGGCACATCGCGCGCCGCTCCTCCGACTCGATGTGCGTGTACGAGCACGCCGCGTTCCATGTCGCCGCATTCTCGGAGCGGGTGCGGGAGGTCGTCGGCCCGCACGTCGACATCTGGTGCTGCAACGAGGAGGAGCTGCAGGATCATCTCGGACACGAGCTCGACCTGCTCGATCCGCGAGAGGTCCTGGACGCCGCCCAGCAGCTGCACCGCGACGTCGGTGCGCCGTCGCTCGTCGTGCACACGCGCTTCTGGGCCCTCGCGATCGGCGGCCCGGCGGCTCGGCGACGAGCAATGCTGTTCGGCGGGACCGCCCTCGCCGGCACCCGGTACGCGCACGGCGACGCGGTCACACCGCAGCACCTCGCGGAGGCGGCAGGCTGGCCGCCGCAGGCCGAGGGGGTGCAATTCGCGGAGGCGGTCGAGGCGCTCGGAGGCGACGATGTCACCTGCGTCGCCTCCTACCGCGTACCCGTGTCGACCCCGACGACGATCGGCCTGGGCGATGCGTTCGTCGGCGGCGTGGTGGCGGCCCTGGCAGCCCTCCCCCGCTGAACTCCGTGACGATGAACGGTCACTCGAGGGCGTCGGCGAGCTTCGCCTCCACCTCCGCCAGGTCGAGGATGTTGTCGATCACGATGACCTGCGCGAAGGTGCGGCCGATCCCCGCGACCTTCTCCGAGGTGGCGAGGATCACCTGGACGTCCTCGCCCAGCTCGTGGACGTGGTCGGCGTCGGTCGCGGTCACCTGCGCGTCGATACCGAGACGCAGCAGGGCGCGCTGCGCGGTGACCCGGAGGATCTCGCTCGTCCCGATGCCCGCACCGCACACGGTGAGGATCTGCACCACCACCGGCGCCTCCTACTCGATCGCGTCGAAGCCGCTCGTGATCCGGTCGACGAGGGACTCCCGGTCCTCGAGCGGCAGGAACGCCGACTCGGCCGCGTTCAACTGGAACGTGAGCAGGTCGTCGAGGTCGTAGTCGAACGCTTCGGTCAGCAGCGCGAGCTCCCGCGAGAGGGTCGTGCCGCTCATCAGCCGGTTGTCGGTGTTCACGGTCACCCGGAAGCCGAGCTGGTAGAGCAGGTCGAACGGGTGGTCCTCGAGCTCGTCACCCCACGCCGCGATCGCGCCGGTCTGCAGATTCGAGGAGGGGGAGAGCTCGAGCGGGATCTGCCGGTCCCGGACCCAGCGGGCCAGCCGTCCGACCGTGACGGCGGACCGGTCGTCGCCCTCGCGCTCGACGACGAGATCCTCCGCGATGCGCACACCGTGGCCGATGCGCAGGGCACGGCCGTCGAGCAGCGCGGAGCGGATCGAGTCCAGCCCGTCCGCCTCCCCCGCGTGCACGGTGGCCGGGAACTGCTGATCGGCGAGGTAGTCGAACGCGATCCGGTGGCGGGATGCGGGGAAGCCCGCCTCCGCACCGGCGATGTCGAACCCGACGACGCCGCGGTCCCGGTGGCGCACGGCCAGCTCGGCGATCTCGAGCGCCCGGTCCGCGTGCCGCATCGCGGTCACGAGCTGGCCGACCCTGATCGACGCGCCGCCCTGCCGGACGAGGTCGACGCCCGCCTCCAGACCGCGCTGCACCGCTTCGACCGCGCCGTCGAGCGTCAGACCCTGCGCGAGATGCTGCTCGGGCGCCCAGCGGACCTCGCCGTAGAGCACGCCGTCGTCGGCGAGATCGAGCACGAACTCCCGCGCGATCCGCTCGAGGTTCGGTGCCGTCTGCATCACCCCGGTGGTGACGGAGAAGGTGGCCAGGTACTCGACGAGGGAGCCGGAGTCCGCCCGCTCGCGGAACCAGGCGCCGAGCGCATCCGGATCCGCCGCCTCGAGCTCGACGCCCGCGTCTGCCGCGAGCTCGAACACCGTCTCGGGTCGCAGCCCGCCGTCGAGGTGGTCGTGCAGCGACACCTTCGGCAGCGTCGACGCATCCACGTCCCCCCAGAGAAGCCACTCCGCTGCCACGGCCCCAAGGGTACTGCTCGGGCTGGACTTCCGTTTTGAAGGAGTTTCCGCGCCTTCGGCGGGAGAACTCCTTCAAAACGGACAGGGGTCAGGCGATGCGGGCCGCGATCAGCCGGCGCGGCGGGATCGCCGTGCCGGGCGGGGCGATCACGTGCACGCCCTCCAGCGCCTCGAGCGCGCGCGGGATCCGCGCCGCGTCGTCGGTCAGCAGCGTGGCGATCGGCTGGCCGGCGCGCACCACGTCGCCGGGCTTCGCGTGGAGGCGGACGCCCGCCGCGTGCTGCACGGGGTCGCCCTGCCGGGCCCGGCCGGCACCGAGCCGCCACGCCGCGACGCCGACCCCGCGGGCGTCCTGGTCGGCGAGCACGCCGTCGCGGTCCGCCAGCACCTGGTGCGACTCCCGCGCGACCGGCAGCGGCGCCTCCGGGTCGCCGCCCTGCGCGCGGATCATGCCAAGCCAGGCATCCATCGCGCGCCCGTCGTCCAGCGCCGCAGCCACGTCCGCGTCCGGCAGACCGGCGAGCGCGAGCATCTCCGTGGCGAGCGCGAGCGTCAGCTCCCGGATGTCGGCCGGTCCGCCGCCCGCGAGCACCTCGACGCTCTCCTCGACCTCGATCGCGTTCCCCGCCGTCAGCCCGAGCGGCACCGACATGTCGGTCAGCAGCGCGACCGTCGCCACCCCGGCGTCGGTGCCGAGCTCGACCATCGTGCGGGCCAGCTCCTCCGCCCGCTCCTGCTGCGGCAGGAACGCCCCGGACCCGAACTTCACGTCGAGCACGAGCGACGCGGTCCCCTCCGCGATCTTCTTCGACATGATGCTGGAGGCGATCAGCGGGATCGACTCGACGGTGCCGGTGGTGTCGCGCAGGGCGTAGAGCCGCTTGTCCGCCGGCGCGAGGTCCGCTCCCGCGGCGCAGATCGCCGCCCCGACGCCAGCGAGCTGCGCCCGCAGCTCCTCCGTCGAGAGATCGGCCCGCCAGCCCAGAATCGACTCGAGCTTGTCGAGCGTGCCGCCGGTGTGCCCGAGGCCACGGCCCGACAGCTGCGGCACGGCGACGCCGAACGAGGCGACCAGCGGTGCGAGCGGCAGCGTGATCTTGTCGCCGACCCCGCCGGTGGAGTGCTTGTCGACCGTCACCTTGCCGAGCCCGGCGAACGACATCCGCTCCCCCGAGTCGATCATCGCGAGGGTCAGATCGCGGATCTCCCGCCGGTCCATGCCGTTCAGCAGCACCGCCATCGCCCACGCGGCCATCTGCTCGTCGGCGACGACCCCGCGCGTGAAGGCGTCGACGAGCCAGCGGATGGAGGCGGTCTCGAGGGCTCGACCGTCGCGCTTCGCGGCGATCACATCCACGGCATCGAACGCTTCGCTCACCACCCCACGCTACCGAGGGCCGCGCCGCGAATACCCGCGACTCAGCCCGTGCGGGCGGTCACCGGGCCGATCGTCATGAACGACGGACCGTCCGCACAGGCGACGGCCTCCGGGTCCTCCACGAAGAACGCGCGCGAGGAGTGCGGCGGGGAGACCCGGTAACCGGCCCCGCGCTGCACGGTGCAGCCGGGCAGCGGCCCGCCGTCCGTCCCGATGTTCGTGATGCGGAGGGCGGCTTGGGCGGTGTCCCCGGCCTGGAGGGTCAGCGTCGTCACCCCGGACTGCCCGCCCGACGCCGCGGGACCGATCCGCGGACCCGAGACGGAGGCGACGACCGAGACCCCCGGCGTGCCCCGCAGCTCGCAGGCCGTGCCGCCGGTGTTCGTGAACAGCACCTCGTAGTCGATCGAGCCCGCCCCGGAGTCCACGGGCACGACGAGGACGCCGAGATCGTCGTCGGGGCACTGGCCCGCGGGCCGGGCCGGGTCCGCATCGACGGAGGGGGACGACGGCTCGCTGGAGGGGGTCGGCGTCGGCGCCGTCGGGGTCGTCGCAGACGGGGGCGGCGAGGTCGCGGGCGGGAGGCTCGCCGTCGGTGCGACCGTCACGCTCGGCGAGTACGCCGGCTGCGTCGCCTGCGACCCGCACCCGGTCAGCGCGCCGAGGGCCACCGCAGCGACCACCAGCCCACGGACCGCCAGCCCACGGACGGCCAGTGCACCGACAGTTGAGGCGACGCCGGCCCGTGCCGCCGACCCACGGGCGAGGTTCAGCATGGCCCGCACGGTACGGGCGCCTCCGGACCGCAGGTCGTCGGCACGCCGTCGCCCCACCCGACGCCGCCCCGCCCCGAGCGCCCACCGCACCCCGAGCGCCTCGTGCGCGCCGCCGCATATCCTCGCGGACGTGCCCACCCAGATCATCCTCGACTGCGACCCGGGTCACGACGACGCGGTCGCGATGCTGCTCGCCCACGGGAACCCCCTCGTCGAGCTCGTCGCGGTGACGACCGTGTTCGGCAATCAGACCGTGGAGAAGACGACGCGCAACGCGCTCGCCGTCGCGGCCGTCGCCGGGATCACCGGGGTGCCCTTCGCGCGCGGCGCCCATCGGCCGCTCGTGCGCACCATCGAGACGGCCGAATCCATCCACGGCGAGAGCGGCCTCGACGGACCGCACCTGCCCGAGCCGGCCTTCGCGCTCGACCCGAGGCACGCCGTCGACCTGATCATCGACACGATCCTCGCCGCGCCGCCGCGGACCATCACCCTGGTGCCGACGGCCGCGCTGACTAACATCGCCCTCGCGGTGCGCAAGGAGCCGCGCATCGCCGGCCTGGTGAAGGAGGTGGTGCTGATGGGCGGCGGGTACGCCGGAGGCAACTGGAGCGCCACCTCCGAGTTCAACATCGTGATCGACCCGGAGGCGGCGCACATCGTCTTCAACGAGTCGTGGCCGCTCACGATGGTCGGCCTCGACGTGACCCACCACGCGCTCGCGACCCCGGAGGTGGTCGCGGGGATCGCCGCGATCGGCACCCCGGTGGCCCGCTTCGTCGGCGAGCTGATGGACTTCTTCGCCCGCTCGTACCGGGACGCGCAGGGCTTCGAGCACCCGCCGGTGCACGACCCCGTCGCCGTCGCCTACGTCATCGACCCCTCGGTGCTGACCGTCCGCACCGCTCCGCTCGACGTCGAGCTGACCGGCACGATCACGCTCGGCATGACGGTCGCGGACCTGCGTCAGCCGGCGCCCGAGGGCACGACCACCCGCGTCGCCACCCGCATCGACGCCCCGAAGTTCTGGTCGCTCGTCACCGAGGCCATCCGCGCGATCGGCTGAGCGACCGAGCCGCGACCGTCCGGCCGCTACTTCACGTAGGGCTTCCCGTCGGCAGCCGGCGGCCGCGACCGCCCGACGAGACCGGCGACCGCGAAGACCGTCACGACGTACGGCAGCATCAGCATGAACTCGCTCGGCACCGGCGACCCGATGATGCTCAGCACGCTCTGCAGGTTGGAGGCGAAGCCGAACAGCAGCGCGGCGAGGGTCGCCCTCACCGGGTCCCACCGGCCGAAGATGACCGCGGCGAGCGCGATGAACCCGTTGCCGGCGGTCATCTCCTTCGTGAAGCCGCCGACCGAGCCGAGGGTGAAGAACGCCCCGCCGAGCCCCACGATCGCCCCGGCGAGCGACACGTTCCAGAACCGCGTGCGCGCCACGTTGATACCGACGGTGTCCGCCGCCTTCGGGTGCTCGCCCACCGCGCGGACCCGAAGGCCCCAGCGCGTCTTGAACAGCGCGAACCAGACGACGGCCACGGCGACGTACATGCAGTACACGATGATCGTCTGCTGGAACAGCACCGGACCGATGATCGGGATCTCGCCGAGGAACGGGATCGTGATGCGCGCGAACCGCGGAGGCGAGTTGAGCGTCGCGGAGTTGGGGCTGAGCAGCGTCGTGTAGAGGAAGCTCGTCAGGCCGGTGACGAGCACGTTGAGGACCACGCCGATGATGACCTGGTCGACGACGTACTTGATCGCGAACGCCGCGAGCACGAACGAGACGAGGGTGCCGGCGACCGCCGCGGCGGCGAGACCGAGCAGCGGCTGCTGAGTCGCGGACGCCACGACGGCGGACACGAACGCACCCGCGAGCAGCTGGCCCTCGATGGCGACGTTGACGACACCCGCGCGCTCGCCGATGACCCCGCCGAGCGCACCGAAGATCAGCGGCGTGCTGAGACTGACCGCGCCGATGAGCAGGCCGGGCACCGGCAGGGTCTCGCCCGCCGACGCCCAGGTCAGGAACCCGGCGAGGAAGAGGACGGCGAACGTCGCGATCAGCCAGAGCCGGACCCGGCGGCCGCTGCGCACCAGGACGATCGCCGCGGCCGTCGCTGCGAGGAGCAGCACGACGAAGACGATCGAAGCGGGCAGAGTCGGCACCGAGAGCGCGGGCAGCTGGATGAGGTCGCGGGTGGTGGAGAGCCGGAAGGTGCTGACCCCCTCCCGCCGCAGGCCGAGGAAGAGCACGACCGCCGCGACGCTGAAGATCCCGAACGCGATCGGCGCCTTCCACGCGGCGCCGAGGCGGCGCCCGGGGGCCGCCGAGCGCGGCGCCGCCGTGACCGCGGTCACTTGGTCACCGCCGCCGCACTCGTCGAGCGCGGCTTGCGGAGGGGGACGCCGGAGGGTTGGGGCAGCCGGAACACCGCCCGCACCAGCGGGGGCGCGGCGATGAGGAGCACGATCACCGACTGCACGACCAGGATGATGTCGATCGGCACCCCGTTCTGCGCCTGCATCGAGTACCCGCCGGCTTTCAGCGCCCCGAAGAGCACGCCTGCGAAGAACACGCCCCACGGCCGGGACTGGCCGAGCAGCGCGACGGTGATCGCGTCGAAGCCGATGCCGGCGTCGACGCCGACGGCGAAGCCGCTCGTGAGGCTTCCGCCGAGCACCTGGTTGACGGCCGCGAGACCGGCCAGTCCGCCGGAGACGAGCATCGCCAGCACGTACAGGCGCCCCACGTCCATGCCCGCGACGCGCGCGGCGTTGGGGTTCTCGCCGACGGCGCGGAACTGGAACCCCACGGCCGAGCGGTTCAGCAGCCACCAGACGCCGAAGGTCGCCGCGATGACGAGGAGGAAGCCGAGGTGCAGCGTGTAGGTCGGGCCGAGCAGCCGCGGCAGCACGGCCGTCGGCTCGATCGCCGCGGTCTTCGGGTTGGTCGCTCCGGGCGCCTGCAGCACGGGTGAGGAGAGCAGGAAGAACAGCAGGTAGAAGGCGACGTAGTTGAGCATGATCGTGGTGATGACCTCGCTCGCACCGGTGCGGGCGCGCAGCAGGCCGACGATGCCGCCCCACAGGGCGCCGCCGAGCACGCCGGCCGCGATCGCGATGACGAGGTGGAGCACGATCGGCGCCTCGACCCGGGTGCCGACGTACCCGGCGAAGATCGCACCGATCAGGATCTGCCCCTGGGCGCCGATGTTGAACAGCCCGACCCGGAAGGCGAGGGCGACGCCGAGCCCCGCGGCGATCAGCGGGGTCGCGAAGGTCAGGGTGTCGAAGAGCGGCTTGATGCCGACGGCGAACCCGTCGCGGCGGAAGTTGTAGATCGAGCCCTGGAACAGGGAGCTGTACGCGCCGGAGACGGCGCGCCAGACGGCCTGCAGCAGGTCGGACGGCCGGGCGAAGAAGTACCCGGCCGTGGTCTTCACGGTCTCGTCCGTCGCGGCGATCATGATGCCGCCGACGACGAGCGCCAGCAGCACGGCGAGCACCGACACCCCGGCGCTCCCGCCGACGATC
Source organism: uncultured Amnibacterium sp. (assembly GCF_964244015.1). Taxonomy (NCBI): domain Bacteria; kingdom Bacillati; phylum Actinomycetota; class Actinomycetes; order Micrococcales; family Microbacteriaceae; genus Amnibacterium; species uncultured Amnibacterium sp. The sequence goes on from NZ_CAXTHO010000009.1 coordinate 18,435, forward strand.
TGCCTCGCCGCCGTGCTCCATCGGGACGGCGGCGGCGGTTCCTGCACGGCCGGCGACTGGCCCGGTTCGAGCGTCGCCGCGGGTACGTCGATCGTGTGCGGCTTCTGGGGCTCGTCGCTCACGCGAGCACCTCCGTTCCTGCGGGCAGCTCGCCGGCCATCATCAGCCCGAGCACGTCGCGCGGGGTGTCACCCGCGACGATGCCGACGATCGATCCGCCGTACATCACGGCGATCCGGTCGGCGAGCGCGGTGACCTCGTCCAGCTCGGTCGAGACGACGATCACGGGGAGGCCGGCGTTGCGTGTCGCGACGACCTGGCTGTGCACGAACTCGATCGACCCGACGTCGAGCCCCCGGGTCGGCTGCGCGGCCACGAACAGCCGGAGGGACCGGCTGAGCTCGCGGGCGAGCACGACCTTCTGCTGGTTGCCGCCGGAGAGGTTCGAGGCGTGGCTCGCGATCGACTGGGCGCGGATGTCGAACCGTTCGAGCCGCTCCGCCGCGAACGCCGCGAGCGCCTGGAGCTGCAGCGCGCCCCGCTTGACGAACGGTGCGGAGGCGGACCGGTCGAGCATCAGGTTCTCGGCGACCGAGAACCCCGCGACCAGCCCGTCCTCCGTGCGGTCCTCGGGCACGAATCCCACGCCCGCGTCGAGCACCTTGCGGATGCTCAGGCCGCGCAGGGATCTACCGTCGAGCCGGACGTCCCCGGTCACGTCCTGCTGCAGGCCCATGATCGCCTCGACGAGCTCGGTCTGTCCGTTGCCCTGCACGCCCGCGATGGCGAGGATCTCCCCGGCCCGCACGCTGAAGCTGACGCCGTCGACCACGGTCACGCCGTTCGCGTCGCGCACCCGGAGGTCCTCCACCTCGAAGGCGACGCCGCCCGGCGCGAACGCCTGCTTGTCGACGGTGAGGTCGACCGCCCGGCCGACCATGAGGGCGGCGAGCTCGCCGTTGGTCGCACTGGGATCGGCCTCGCCGACGACCGTGCCGAGGCGGATCACGGTGATGCGGTCGGCGACCTCCCGCACCTCCCGCAGCTTGTGCGTGATGAACACGATGGACGTGCCGCTGTCCCGGAGCTGACGCATGATCGTCATCAGCTCGTCGGTCTCCTGCGGCGTGAGCACCGCGGTCGGCTCGTCGAAGACGAGGACACGGGCGTCGCGGGACAGCGCCTTGATGATCTCCACGCGCTGCTGGACGCCGACCGGCAGGTCCTCGACGAGGGCGTCCGGGTCGACATCGAACCCGAACCGCTGGGAGATCTCGCGCACCGTCGCGCGCGCCGCGTCGAGGTCGAGCACGCCGCCGGCCCGGGTCGCCTCGTGGCCGAGCATGACGTTCTCGGCGACCGTGAACACCGGGATGAGCATGAAGTGCTGGTGCACCATGCCGATCCCGGCCGTCATCGCGTCGCCGGGGCCGGAGAAGTGCCGGACGACGTCGTCGAGCAGGATCTCGCCCTCGTCGGCCTGGTAGAGGCCGTACAGGACGTTCATCAGCGTCGACTTGCCGGCGCCGTTCTCGCCGAGGAGACAGTGGATCTCACCGGCCTCGACCGTGAGGTCGATGTGGTCGTTGGCGACGAGGGAGCCGAACCGTTTGGTGATGCCGCGGAGTTCGAGCTTCATCTCACCGTCATCCTCTTCACACGGGATGCTCGCCGCAACCGAGACTCCCGACAGGTGGATCGGAGGACCCGGCAGCGGCCGGGTCCTCCGATCGGGGTGTGCGCTGCGGTCAGCTCTTCAGGTAGGAGGTGATGGTGATGTCCCCGCTGATGATCGACTTCGTGATGGTGTCGAGCTCGCCCTGCAGCCCCGAGTCGACCTTGCTCTCGAAGTCGTGGAACGGCGCGATGCCGACGCCGTCGTTCTTCAGGTCGCCGATGTACGGGGTGGTGTCGAACGTTCCGGTCGCGGCGCTCTTGACGACGTCCTCGACCGCCGGCTTGATGCCCTTCAGCACCGAGGTCAGGTAGAGGGAGTCATAGGTCGGGAAGGTCTCGTAGACGTCGGCGTCGGCGCCGAGCAGCGCGACGTCCTTGCCCGAGTCCTGGATCGCGGCGCCCGCGCTCTGGAAGATCGGCCCGCCGACCGGCAGGATCACGTCGGCATCGGCGTCGATGAGCCCCTGGGCGACGGACTTCGCCTTGTCGTTGGCCTCGAAGCCGCCCGAGAACAGCCCCTCCTTCGGCTTGTCCGGGTTCCACCCGAGGACCTTGACGTTCTTGCCCTTCTGCTTGTTGAAGTACTGGGCGCCCTGCGTGAACCCGTCCATGAAGATCGTGACGGTCGGGAAGTCCTGGCCGCCGAAGGTGCCGATCACGCCGGTCTTCGAGTAGCTGGCGGACGCGTAGCCGGCGAGGAACGCCGCCTGCGAGGTGTCGAACAGGATCGGACGGATGTTCGGGGCGTCGACCTTGCCGTCGAAGTCGTTGTCGGCGGCGTCGTCGACGATCGCGAAGTTGATGTCGGGGTTGGCCTTGGCGGCGGTCACGGTCGCGGCCGACAGGTTGAAGCCGACGGTGATGATGAGGTCGCACCCGGCGCTGACCAGGCTGTCGATGTTGGGGGCGTAGTCGGTGTCGCTCTTGGACTCCGCGCTCTTCGCCTCGACGCCCAGCGCCTTCGCCGCGTCGGTCAGTCCTTCGAAGCCGAGCTGGTTGAACGACTTGTCGTCGAAGCCGCCGGAGTCGGAGACCATGCAGGGCAGCAGGTCGACCGCAGCGGCCGATCCGGCGGCAGCGGACGTGCTCGGCGCCTCGGGCGCGGACGCGCACCCCGTCAGCACCAGTGCGCTCGAGGCGAGCAGGGCGAGACCGCCGACGATGCGACTGCGGGAAGTGGATCTCAAGGTGTCCTCCATGGTGGGCGCCCGGCCGTGCGCGGCTGGTTCCCGGAGCGGCTGTCGGACCCGGGGCCGACGGTCAGCGTAGCCACGCCGTGTTTCGGGCGACGGCACAGGTGCGCTCTCGGCGCCGGATGGTTACCGATCCGAGACCCCGACCGGCGGAGCCCGCCGCGTCACCCCTCCTCCGGACGCCCCGCCCCGTACTCCGTGAGCTGGCGCGGCCCGAAGGCGTCCGGCAGCACCTGGTCGATGGTGCGGATGCCCGACACCGTCTCGAGCAGCATGCCGGGAGCGGCATGCTCCACGAGCAGCTGCCGGCAGCGGCCGCAGGGCATCAGGGCACGTCCGTCGCCGTCGACGCAGGCGAACGCGGTCAGCAGCCCTCCGCCGGTCATCACGAGCTCCGAGACCATCGAGCACTCGGCGCAGAGCGTGACACCGTAGGACGCGTTCTCGATGTTGCAGCCCGACACGATGCGCCCGTCGTCGACGATCGCCGCAGCGCCGACCGGGAAGCGGGAGTAGGGCACGTACGCCTTCCGCATCGCTGTCTGCGCCACCTCGCGCAACCGACCCCAGTCGACGTCCGTCATGTCGTCATCCCCTCGTCCCGACCCCGCTGGTCGAGGAGGCCGGCCACGGCCGTCTCGAGACCAGTCCGAACACGGCGATCTCCCGGTGGTCTCGAGATGGGCGCGGGGCGCCCTCCTCGACCAGCGGAGGGGTCACAGGACATCGGTGCGGCCCGACAGCTTGAGGGCGTCCACGACGCTCTTCACCCGCTGCGCGTGCTCGCTCGTGGTCACGAGCAACGCGTCCTCGGTGTCGACGACGACGATGTTCTCCACGCCGATCAGCGTGATCAGTCGGGCGCTGTCCGTCACGACGATGCCGCTGGAGGAGTCCGCCAGCACCCTGGCATGCTCGCCGAGGATGGCCAGGTCGCTCTTCCGGCCGCCCGACTGCAGTTTCGCGATGGAGGCGAAGTCACCGACGTCGTCCCACGGGAACTCGCCGACGACGACCGCGAGCCGGCCGGCTGCGGCCGCGGGCTCCGCGACGCTGTAGTCGATCGCGATCTTCTCGAGCGCCGGCCACACCTCGTCCACGACGACACCGCGCTCCGGGGTGTCCCACGCCTCCGCGAGACGCCGCAGCCCCGCGACCAGCTCCGGCTTCGACTTCGCCATCTCCTCCAGCAGCACGTCGGCCCGGGTGATGAACATGCTCGCGTTCCAGAGGTAGCGACCGGACTCCACGTAGTCCCTGGCGGTCGCGAGATCGGGCTTCTCGACGAACCGGGTCACCGAGTACGCCGCGGTCGTGCCGGGCAGGTCGAGCCTGTCGCCGCCCTCGATGTAGCCGAAACCGATCGCCGGCTCGGTGGGCGGGATCCCGATCGTCGCGATGTACCCGGCATCGGCGACCTGGACCGCCTCCACGACGGCCCGGCGGAACCGGCGCTGATCGCCGATCACGTGATCGGCGGCGAAGGAGCCGATGATCACGCCCGGCTCGCGGCGATCGAGGATGGCGGCCGCGAGCCCGATGGCCGCGGACGAGTCCTTGCCCTCGCTCTCGAGCACCACGTTCCTGTCGAGCAGCTTCGGCAGCTGCTCCTCCACCGCCGCCCGGTGCGCGCGCCCGCAGACGACCATCACCCGGTCGTCGCCGGCGATGGGCGCGAGCCGGTCCCACGTCTCCTTGAGCAGGGTCTGACCCGAGCCGGTCAGGTCGTGCAGGAACTTCGGTGCGTCCGCGCGGGACAGCGGCCAGAGCCGGGACCCGATCCCGCCCGCGGGGATCACCGCGTAGAAGCGTTCGACGGCCTCGGGTTCCGTACCGCGGCCGGCCCAGCGCATCGTTCCGTCGCTCATAGGGGCCAATGTAACGAGCAGGGCGGCTGACGACGGCTACGCCCCCGGGGACTCGGTGTTCGCCGCGCCCCCACCTCCTGGTCGGTGCGCCCCCGCGTCGAACGTAGGATCGACGGCGTTTGCACCGGACGAGAGGGCTGCGAGGAACGATGGTGTCTTTGAGGCCGGCGCCTGCGCCGAAGCGAGTCGCATTGCCGAAAGCGCCGGCGGGGACGGTCTACCGCGGGCACGAGGGCATGTGGTCCTGGGTGCTGCACCGCATCACCGGTGTCGCGATCTTCTTCTTCCTGCTCGTGCACGTGCTCGACACCGCCCTGGTGCGGGTGTCCCCCCAGACGTACAACGGCGTGATCGACACGTACAAGACCCCGATCCTCGGCCTCGGCGAGCTCGTGCTCGTGGCCGCGATCGTGTTCCACGCCTTCAACGGGCTGCGGATCATCCTGATCGATTTCTGGAGCGTCGGGACGAAGCATCAGCGGACCCTGTTCTGGGCCGTGATCGTGCTGTGGGCGGTCCTTATGGCCGGCTTCGCGCCGCGCCAGCTGATGGTGATCATCTCGGAGGTGAACGGCTGATGACGACGACGCTGCCTGCTCCCCGGACCGTCGGACCCCGCCGCAACATCGAGAAGTACGGCTGGATCTACATGCGCGCCTCCGGCGTCGTGCTGGTCGTGCTGATCTTCGGCCACCTCTTCATCAACCTGGTCGCAGGCCAGGGCGTGAAGCAGATCGACTTCGCCTTCATCGCCGGCAAGTACGCGACGCCGTTCTGGCAGGTCTGGGACGGCCTGATGCTGTGGCTCGCGCTGATCCACGGCGGCAACGGGATGCGCACGATCACGAACGACTACGTGACCAACCCGGCCGCGAACCGCCTGCTCAAGGGCGCCATCTTCGTGGCGGTCGCCCTCCTCGTCCTGCTGGGAACCCTGGTGATCACCACGTTCGACCCCTGCCCTGTGAACGCCGCCCCCGGCACGCTCAACACGACGGTCTGCCAGGAGCTCGGCCGATGAACGCACGAGTCGAGAGCAACCCGACGGGTCCGATCCGGCGCATCGTCGACGGCATCGCCCACCGCGCCGCCGAGGCGATGGCCCCGCCGAAGCGACCGTCCGAGACGATGGGCTGGACCGACGACGGTCCGGACGAGCGGGAGATCGACGGCATCCTCTACCACCGCCACGACGTCGTCATCGTCGGGGCCGGAGGCGCCGGGATGCGCGCCGCGATCGAGGCGGGCCCGAAGGCGCGGACCGCCGTGATCAGCAAGCTCTACCCGACCCGCTCCCACACGGGCGCGGCGCAGGGCGGCATGGCCGCGGCGCTCGCCAACGTGGAGGAGGACAGCTGGGAGTGGCACACCTTCGACACGGTGAAGGGCGGCGACTACCTGGTCGATCAGGACGCCGCCGAGATCCTCGCGAAGGAGGCCATCGACGCGGTCATCGACCTCGAGAACATGGGTCTGCCGTTCAACCGCACCCCCGAGGGCAAGATCGACCAGCGCCGGTTCGGCGGCCACACGGCCGAGCACGGCAAGACCCCCGTCCGCCGGGCGTGCTACGCAGCGGACCGGACCGGCCACATGATCCTGCAGACGCTGTACCAGAACTGCGTCAAGGTCGGCATCGAGTTCTACAACGAGTACTACGTGCTCGACCTGGCGATGACCGATGTCCTGGAGCACGGGAAGGTCGTGTCCCGCCCCTCCGGCGTGGTCGCGTACGAGCTGGCCACCGGCCGGATCCACGTGTTCCAGGGGAAGTCGATCGTGTTCGCGACCGGCGGCTTCGGGAAGATCTACAAGACGACCTCGAACGCGCACACCCTCACGGGTGACGGCGTCGGCATCGTCTGGCGCAAGGGCCTGCCGCTCGAGGACATGGAGTTCTTCCAGTTCCATCCGACGGGGCTCGCGAAGCTGGGCATCCTGCTCACGGAGGGCGCCCGCGGCGAGGGCGCGATCCTCCGCAACGCGTCCGGCGAGCGGTTCATGGAGCGCTACGCCCCGACCATCAAGGACCTGGCTCCCCGCGACATCATCTCGCGCTGCATGGTGCAGGAGGTCGCGGAGGGTCGCGGCGCCGGCCCGCTGAAGGACTACGTGCTGCTCGACTGCACGCACCTGGGCGCGGAGGTGCTGGAGACGAAGCTCCCCGACATCACCGAGTTCGCCCGCACCTACCTGGGCGTCGATCCCGTCGTCGAGCCGGTGCCGGTCATGCCGACCGCGCACTACGCGATGGGCGGCATCCCCACCAACGTGAAGGCCGAGGTGCTGTCGGACAACGACACCGTCGTGCCCGGCCTCTACGCCGCCGGCGAGTGCGCATGCGTCTCCGTGCACGGCTCGAACCGCCTCGGCACGAACTCGCTGCTGGACATCAACGTGTTCGGCAAGCGGGCCGGGAACAACGCGGTCGACTACGCCAGGGAGGCGTCGTTCGTCCCCCTGCCGAAGGACCCCGCGAAGGAGGTCCGCGAACTCGTGGAGCGGCTGCGCACCTCCACCGGGACCGAGCGGATCGCCGACCTGCGGAAGGACCTGCAGGAGCAGATGGACCTCACCACGCAGGTCTTCCGCACCGAGGCGTCGCTCGAGAAGATGACCGGGATCATCCACGAGCTCCGCGACCGGTTCCGGAACATCGGCATCCAGGACAAGGGCAAGCGGTTCAACACCGACCTGCTCGAGGGGATCGAGCTCGGCTTCCTGCTCGACATCGCCGAGGTCGTCGTCTACTCCGCGCGGAACCGCAAGGAGAGCAGGGGCGGCCACATGCGCGACGACTTCCCGAAGCGGGACGACGCCAACTTCATGAAGCACACCATGGCGTATTTGACGGGCGATCCCCAGTCGGCGGACGCCACCGACCACATCAAGCTGGACTGGAAGCCCGTCGTGATCACGCGCTACCAGCCGATGGAGCGGAAGTACTGACAATGACACTGAGTGCACTGAATGTGGCTGCGCTGCCGGGCGTCACCGACGCCGTCATGAACCCCGCGATCAAGCGCCGCCCCGCCGAGGGCTTCACGACGATCACGCTGATCATCCGGCGCTTCGATCCGGAGGTGGACGCCGAGCCGCGCTGGCAGGACTTCGACGTCGACACCCTGCCGACGGACCGCATCCTCGACGCCCTGCACCAGATCAAGTGGGACCAGGACGGGTCGCTGACCTTCCGTCGCTCCTGCGCGCACGGCGTCTGCGGCTCGGATGCGATGCGGATCAACGGCCGGAACCGGCTCGCCTGCAAGACGCTGATCAAGGACCTCGACACGACGAAGCCGATCTACGTCGAGGCGATCAAGGGTCTGCCGCTCGAGAAGGACCTCGTCGTCGACATGGAGCCGTTCTTCGCCTCCTTCCGCGCCGTGCAGCCCTTCCTCCAGTCGCACACGGCACCGCCGGAGGGCCGCGAGCGCCTGCAGTCCGCCGCGGACCGGGCGCGCTTCGACGACACCACGAAGTGCATCCTCTGCGCGGCATGCACCTCCTCGTGCCCCGTGTTCTGGACCGACGGCCAGTACTTCGGCCCGGCGGCGATCGTGAACGCGCACCGCTTCATCTTCGACAGCCGCGACGAGGAGGCGGAGGTCCGCCTCGACATCCTCAACGACAAGGAGGGCGTGTGGCGCTGCCGCACGACCTTCAACTGCTCCGAGGCGTGCCCGCGCGGCATCCAGATCACCAAGGCGATCAGCGAGGTCAAGGCGGCGACGATCCGACGCCCGGAGAAGATCAAGATCGCGATCTGACCCTCGATGGTCCAGGCGCGCTGATCGGGTGAACGGCGGCTCGCCGGTCGCTTGAGCGGCTGTGGCCGGACCCGCCCGTAGCGTCATCCCGCTGTGAGTCAGAGGTCGAAGAGGATCGTGTCGCGGAGGACCCGTGCCGGCATCGTCGCCGGTGCCGTGTCGCTCGTGATGCTGGCCGGTGCCCTCGTCGCCTCCTCGCCCGCCACCGCTGCGGCCCCGTCGGCGACCGCCTCCCCGACTCCGACGGCGACCGTCACGGCGGCGCCCGCGCCGCGTCCGACCGGGTCGGCGCTCGCGATCCAGCTCGCGCCCGGCGCCGTGCTGACACTCCCCGCGACCGATGGGCTGCGCGACCGCACGAGCGTCCGCGTCTACTCCGGCGCGCCCGGACGCGTCGACGTCGACGCGGTCCGGGGGAAGAAGACGGTCCATCTCGCCACCCGCGTCGCGCTGCGCTCCACCTCGACCGGCTGGCGACGCACCGTCGCGGTGAAAGCGACGGGGCTGGCCGCAGGCGGCTGGCGGATCCGGGTGCGGCGGTCTGCGGACCACTCCGTGGCGGCGCGCTCTGCACTGCTGCCCGTCGGCACCGGCGATCCCGTGCACGTCATCGTGAAGCCCGCCGCGCGCACCCTCTACCCGTTCAGGGACGGTGTGCTGGACACCGCGATCGTCACGGTGACCGCGACCGACGAGACGGCTGCCCCGCTCCCGGTGACCGGCACGATCCGGATCGACGCGGGCAAGAAGCACGTGATCCGGAAGCTCGCCGCGACCGGGATCGCCAAGCTGCCGATCACGGCCCTCACCCTCGGCGCGGCGACCGCCACCACGACGGTGACCGGCCCGAACGACGTGAAGGCGATCCGACTGACCGCCCTGACCCTGGCGCCGACCGGCGTCGGGTCGTCGCGCCTCGCCCGGTCGTCGGACACGGTGCAGCCCGTCGTCGACGGCCTGCTCGACTCGGTCGTGCTCACCACCTCCGGCGTCGCCTCGGTCGGCTCGACCGCGAAGGTCTCCGGCTCGCTGACCATCACCAAGGGCAGGACGGTGGCCGCGGTGTTCGTGGTGCCCGACGGCGCTCAGCACACCTACGCCTGGAGCGGGCGGATCGCCGGGAAGATCGTGCCGGGAACGTGGATCGTCACCCTGACGCTGACCGGCCCGCAGGGACTCCCCACCACGAAGACGACCATGCTCGTCGTCACGAAGGACCACCTGCCGTATGCCGTGCAGGACATGTTCACCGTCGCGGCGGGCAACCAGCAGGGTCTCGCCGTGCGGAACAACCTGTTCTCCGTCGGCTTCGACATCGGGAACGACCAGTCGCGCATCGACGTCTACGACGGAGGCGGACTGCTCACCTCGTCCCTCGGGCCGCTCCCGATCCCGCACATCGCCGAGCTCGCGTACTCGACGACGACCGGGATGCTCTACGCGGCGAACGGTGGTGCGAACCTGCCCACGAAGATCTGGGTCATCGATCCTGCGGATCCCCAGTGGGGCATGGGTGCGCCGACCGACCCTGCCGCGGTCATCCGCACATCGTGGGATCTCGGCACCCTCGGCAACAACGCCATGGTCGCCGTCGACGACGCGAACAGCCGTCTCCTCGTGTTCTCGGGCTCGACCGGGAGCTTCCGGATCACGCCGCTGAGCCTGACCGACGCCCCGGTCGCGAACCCCGACGGCACACCGGCCACGAACGACGATGGCACCGCGAAGGTCATCCCGGCCGGCACGCCGGGGACCTCCGTGCCGATCGCCATCACGGGCGTCCCGCAGGGCGTCGACCTCGTCGGCCAGCAGCTCTGGATCTACACGAGCATGAAGAAGGTCAACCACATCGCGAAGTACGACCTGAGCGCGAGCACGCTGCTGACGGCCCCGGCCGCGATCACCGAGTCGGACCTGCACTGGGCCGGCGAGGGCGAGGGCTTGGCGACCGTCGCAGCGACGGACACGAACACCGGACTCCCGGCCTGGATCTACGTCGGCGCGCACGCGCCGCTGCCGGGCGGCCCGAACCGCCTCGGCCAGCTCGTCCCGGTCGCCGACGAGTAGCGCCGCACCCTCCGTTTTGTAGGAACCTCCTTCCTACAAAACGGAGGTTGACCTGACTCTTCGTTTTGTAGGCAGGGTGTGCCTACAAAACGGAGGGTGTGCTCAGGCGGAGGCGGGGACCTTCGTCACCGCGGCGGCGGCCGCTCGGGCGGCGGCGGCGCTGCTCGCGCCCAGCGCGGCGGTCGCCCGGGCCTTCGCGTCGTCCATCGTCACGGTCAGCAGCTCCGCGCGCACATCCGCGAGCGCGGCCGGCGTCATCGAGAGGCTCTTCGCCCCGAGACCGACGAGCACGACCGCCAGCCCGGGATCCGCGGCAGCCTCGCCGCAGATGCCGACGCTCTTGCCGGCGGCGGCGGCCGCCGCGCCGACCTCCGCGACGAGCCGCAGCACGGCGGGGTGCCACGGGTCCTGGAAGCCGGCGACCGAACCGAGCAGCCGATCGGCCGCCAGCGTGTACTGGGTCAGGTCGTTGGTGCCGATCGAGACGAATTCGGCGGACTCGAGGATCTGCGGGGCGAGCAGCGCCGCTGAGGGCACCTCCACCATCACACCCGGCTTCGTGATGCCGAGCTCACGGGCCAGTGCGACGAAGTACTCCGACTCCTCCGGCTCGGACACCATCGGCGCCATCACCCACAGGTCCGCCTCCGTCGCCGCGGCCGCCTCCGCGAGCGCGGTCAGCTGCTCGCGGAGGATGTCCTCGTGCACCCGCAGCACCCGCAGGCCCCGCAGGCCGAGCGCCGGGTTCTCCTCCTCGCTGTCGTTCAGGAAGGAGAGCGGCTTGTCGGCTCCCGCGTCGAGCGCGCGGACCACGACCTTCTTGCCGGGGAACGCCTTCAGCACCGCGATGTACTGCTCCTTCTGCTGCTGCACCGTCGGCGCCGACGTGCTGTCGAGGAACAGGAACTCGGTGCGGAACAGCCCGACGCCCTCGGCGCCGAGCTCGGCGGCCTTGACCGCGTCCTTCGCGCCACCGATGTTGGCGAGCAGCTGCACCGGCGTGCCGTCGGCGAGCGCCCCCGGCGTGATCGGGGCGCTCAGCGCGGCCTTGCGCTCCTCGATCGCCGCCAGGGTCGCCGCGACGGTGTCCGCATCGGGGTCGACCTCGATCGCGCCCGTGCCCGCGTCGACCACGACGACCTGGCCGTCGTGGAGGGAGTCGGCCTCGCGGACGCCCACGATGGCCGGGATCGACCGCGCGCGGGCGAGGATCGCGGTGTGGGAGGTGGGGCCGCCGTCGCGCGTGATGAGCGCGAGCACCTTCTCCAGGTCGAGCAGCGCGGTGTCCGCAGGCGCGAGGTCGCGGGCGACGAGCACGAACGGGGTGTCCGACTCGGGGATGCCCGGTGCGGGCACACCGGTCAGCTTGGCGATGATGCGCTGCGCGACGTCGCCGAGGTCCGTCGCCCGCTCGGCCATGTAGCCGCCGAGGCCGACGAGCATCACCTGGAACTCGAGGAAGGCCTCGTGCACCGCGCGCTGGCCGGTACGGCCCTGGCCGATCCGCGCGACGACGTCGTCGACCAGCGTCGGGTCCTCGGCCATCAGCGCCTGCGCCTCCAGCACGCCCTGCGCGTCTCCGCCGGCGCGATGACCGCGCTCCGTGAGCTCGGAGGCGACCTGCTGCAGGGCGCTCTTGGTGCGTGCGATCTCGGCGGTGGTATCGGCCGGCGATTCACCCTCGGGCGGCTCCGGCAGCGGATCCGGCATGCGCCGCACCGGGCCTGTCGCCAACGCCCTACCGACGCCGATCCCTGAGAGCCGCATCGCCCGCCTCCTTCGCCGTGCCCTGTTCGAAACCGTGAGCAGTGTATTGCCGGAGGTGCGGCCGACGAACAGTGGAGAGTCAGGAATCCGGGCCCGGCCCAGCACCCGGTTCCAGCGGATGCTCGATAGCCTCTCGACATGGCCGACTCGCCCAGCGACCAGGGGGTTCGCGACGACCAGGTCGCACCGGGCGCGTCCGACTCGGCGCCGGCGACCCCCGAGCTCCCGACGGGGATCGCCGCGCTGATCGCACGGGTCCTCGCGCTCCGCCCGGTGCGGGTCTTCCTGCACTACACGAACGACAACGGCCCACTGATCGCCTCGGGAATGACCTACCAGGCGTTCTTCGCCCTCGCGGGCGCCCTCTGGTTCTCGTTCGCGGTGCTCGGGTTCGCCCTGCAGGGGAACGCCCTGCTGCAGGATCAGGTCTTCGGTGCGCTGAACCGGTTCCTCCCGAACCTCATCTCCTACTCCGGCGACACCAAGGGCGTCATCGACGGGGCGGACCTGGTGCGGACGAGCGCGCTGACCTGGTCGAGCGCGCTCTCCCTGCTCATCGTGCTCTACACGGCGGTCGGCTTCCTCGGCACCCTCCGCACGGCGATCCGGATCATGTTCGGGCTGCCGAACGAGGAGGGGAACCCGGTCCTGCTCAAGCTGCGCGATCTCGGACTCGCGGTCGCGTTCGGCGCGGTCGTGCTGCTGACCGGTGCGATCACAGTCCTCAGCAACGCGGCGCTCGACCTCACCCTCGGTGTCCTCGGACTCGGACAGGCCGGTCCCGCCCAGCAGGTGATCACCGCGGTCGTCGCCGGCCTGCTGCTCGCCGCGATCGAGTCGGTGATGCTCGCGGCCGCGTTCCGGATCCTGTCCGGGGTGACCGTCCCCGGCCGCCGGCTGGTGGTGGGCGCACTGATCGGCGGTGTCGCACTGGCGGTGCTGCAGACCGCCGCCTCCGGCCTGCTGCACCTCGGCACCAGCAACCCGGTGATCGGCGGGTTCGCCGTGCTGATCGGGCTGCTCGTGTTCTTCAGCTTCGTCTGCCAGATCATCCTGCTGTCCGCCGCCTGGGTGGCGGTCGGGATGCTCGACGCCGGCATCGACCCGATCATGCTGTCGCCCGCTCAGCGGGCGCGCCGCGAGGCCGAGCGGCTCGAGGAGGCGAGGCGGATCGTGGCCGACGCGGATCGCCAGGCGCTGCAGCAGCGCCTCCGCGCCTCACGCGGCCTGCAACGGTGGCGCCTCTCTCGCGCCCTGCAGCGCGAGGTGCGGGCGGAGGCGCGCCGCCGGCAGGAGGCGCCGGTGACGGACGAGTACCGGGACGTCCATGAGGCGACGGGCGACCGCGATCCCGACGTGCAGCAGGCGGACGGCGCCGTCCGCTGACGACGACGGACCCGCTGTCGCGGCCCGCCCCCTCTTCGGGGGTGTTGACCCCGACGGGGAGCCCGCTTAGCGTCCTTGGCGACTCGGCCACCCACCGAGTCGATCCCGGTCACCCAACCGCGATCTCGGTCCGGTCCCCTACCGGGCGCTCCCCACCCAGGAGATTCCCCCTTGCTCCCCTCCCCCGGTACGACGCTGCCTGCGCGCGCCCGTCTCAGCCGCATCGCAGTCCCGACCCTCGTCGTCGGCAGCCTGATCGCCACCGCGTTCGCGACGGTGACCGCTCGGCCCGAATCCGCTGCGGCCGCGGCCGTCGGCACGTACACGATCGGCCCTACCGCGATCGCATTGAACCAGTCGACCGACCCGGAGCTCGGCGTGATCACGCCGACCGCCGACGCCGCCGACGCCGGCATGTTCGGCTCGCAGCAGGCATGGCCGCTGCTGGCGCTGCACGCGTCGCTGGCCCGGAACGGCCACGTCATCACCTACGGCTCGCCACTCGGCGCCTCCACGCAGAACGGCGTCGCGTACGACGACTGGGACCCCAGCGCCGGATTCGGCGCCCACGTGGACACCGCGTCGATGCACGGCTACGACAGCTTCTGCAACTCCGCGGTGACGCTCGCCGACGGTCGGCTGCTCATGGTGAGCGGCCAGTACAACCCCGCGAGCTCCTCCGAGATGTCGACGATGCTCTACGACCCGCTGACGCGGTCGCAGGACATGGGAGCGGACCTGGCGTACAAGCGCTGGTACGTGACGGCGCTGCGGCTGACCGACAACCGCATCCTGCTGCTCGGCGGCGGCGACGCCGGCAACACGCAGACCTACCAGAACCCGGACGCGAATGCGGGAGTAGCGACGACTCCGGAGATCGGCACCGGGACCGGGGCGTGGCGGCAGCTGCCCGGTGCGGAGAGCACGATCCTGTTCGGCGCACGGGACAACCACTGGTGGTACCCGCGCGCCTTCAACGCTCCGACCGGCGGCGTCGTCGGCTTCTCCGGCGATCTCATCTGGACGCTGTCCACCGACGGCGCCGGATCCACGAAGCAGGTCGGCACGCTGCCGTTCAACCCGCGGGTGTCGGGCTCGCAGGTCATGTACGCGCCGGGGAAGATCCTGGTCGCGGGCGGCGGCCAGAACGAGCAGGCCGACGGCATCGTCGCGAACGACGACGCCGCGGTCGTGGACGTGACGACCGCGACGCCGGTCGTCACCCGCACCGCGTCGATGGCGCACCGGCGCAACTGGTTGAACCTGACGGTCCTGCCGACCGGCGACGTGCTGGCGAACGGCGGCACCATCACCGGCACGGCGGCGGGAGAGGCGAACTCGGTCAAGCAGGTCGAGATCTGGAACCCGGAGACCGGCACGTGGCGCACCGGCGCCTCGGCCCAGCGCACGCGCACCTATCACCAGACCGCACTGCTGCTGCCGAGCGGCGGTGTGCTGACGGCGGGAGGCGGAGGCGCCACCTACACGGGGAGCGGTGCCGTCTTCGGTCCGGAGAACAATCTGAACGCCGAGATGTTCTACCCGTCCTACCTGTTCACGAAGTCCGCGACCGGCGCCGTCACGTGGGCGTCGCGTCCAGCGATCACCGCGATCTCCGGCTCGGCGACCTACGGAGGTTCCGTCGGTCTCACCATCGGCGGCGGACGCGCGATCAGCAGCGCGTCCCTGATCTCGGTGCCCACGGTGACGCACGATCAGAACACCGATCAGCGTCGCATCCCGCTCGACATCACCCAGAACGGCGCGACGGTCACCGCGACCCTGCCCGGCTCGGTCGACGCGATGCCTCCTGGCGCGTACGAGCTGACCGTCGTCGACGGGAAGGGCGTTCCGTCCGCAGCGCAGATCATCACGATCCGCGAGGGCGCGGCGGGTCAGGTCACCGTGGCTCCGGGGAACGCGGACGCGG
>NZ_CAXTHO010000009.1:34192-41141 GCF_964244015.1 uncultured Amnibacterium sp.
ACCGGCACCGGCACGGCGACCGGCACGAAGGCGGGCGTCGTCCGCACCGCAGTGAAGCTCGCCACGGGCAGCACCGTCAGCCTCTCCCCCGCCTCGAAGTCCGGCAGCCGCGTCGCGCACACCGGCACGAAGGTCACGATCAAGAAGGCGAGCAAGAGCAGCTCGAAGACCGTCAAGAAGGCGACGTCGTGGATCGTCCGCGCCGGTGTGGGCTCGAAGAAGGGGTACTCCTTCGAGTCGGTGGACAGGAAGGGGTACTACCTCGCCGCTCCTGCGGACGGGACGGGTACCGCGTCGCTCCTGAAGAAGTCCGGCTCGGCCTCCTTCGCGAAGCGCGTCACCTTCTCCGCCGTGAAGGGATCGATGGGCGCCGCCGTCTCACTCCGCCTGACGGCGAGGCCGACGAGCTCCCTGAAGGTGAGCGGCTCGAAGCTGGTCGCCGGAACGGTCGGGAAGTCGATGAGCGCCACGATGGCCGCGGACTTCACGCTGCCGAAGGGACTCGCGAAGCGGTGATCGCCCGAGCGAGGCGGCGCGGCGGCGCGCCGCGCTGCCTCGCCTAGGCTTGCCGATCGTGGGTGGACCGACCGTGAGAGTCGCGACCGTCAACGTGAACGGCGTCCGTGCCGCCTTCCGCAAGGGGATGGGCGCGTGGCTCGACGGCCGCGGGGTCGACATCCTCGCGCTGCAGGAGGTGCGTGCCGACACCTCCGACCTCGAGGGCCTGCTCGGCCCCGAGTGGAACGTGCTGCACGATGCCGCGACCGCGAAGGGCCGCTCCGGCGTCGCCATCGCCTCCCGAGGCAGGGCGGAGATCCACCGCGTCGCGATCGGCGACGAGGACTTCGACACCGCCGGCCGCTGGATCGAGGCCGACTACGCCGTGGGCGACGAGATCCTCACCGTCGTGTCCGCCTATGTGCACTCCGGCGAAGTCGGGTCGCCCAAGCAGGTCGACAAGTACCGGTTCCTGGACGCGTTCGAGGCGCGGATGCCGGAGCTGACCGCACACAACCCGCTCGCCGTGATCGTCGGCGACCTGAACGTCGCGCACCGCAGCCTGGACATCAAGAACTGGAAGGGCAACCTGAAGAACTCGGGCTTCCTGCCCGAGGAGCGCGCCTACTGGGACCGGTTCGTCGGCGCGGAGGGGGACGCGGACTACAACGCCGGCGGCGGCCTCGGCTGGGTCGACCTCGGACGCCGTGCGGCCGGCGAGGTCCAGGGCCCCTACACCTGGTGGTCGTGGCGCGGTCAGACGTTCGCGAACGACGCCGGCTGGCGCATCGACTACCAGCTGGCCTCCCCGGCCCTGGCCGAGCGGGTCGAGTCCGTCACGGTCGACAAGGCGGCCACGCGGGACGAGCGATGGTCCGATCACACGCCCGTGGTCGTCGACTACCGGCTCGGCTGACGCGCCGCCCCCCTCCTTCCCCTCCTCACGTCGTCAGAGAGACCCTCATGAGCACCAGGCCCCGAATCTTCTCCGGCATCCAGCCGTCGGCCGACTCGCTGCACATCGGCAACTACATCGGGGCCATCCAGCAGTGGGCGGCGATGCAGGACGACTTCGACGCGATCTTCTGCATCGTCGATCTGCACGCGATCACGGTGCCGCAGGACCCGAAGGCGCTGCGGGACGCGACCCGCACGCTCGCGGTGCAGTACATCGCCGCGGGCATCGACCCCGAGCGCTCGACGATGTTCGTGCAGTCGCAGGTGCCCGCGCACGCGCAGCTCGCCTGGATCCTGAACGGCATCACCGGGTTCGGCGAGGCCGGCAGGATGACGCAGTTCAAGGACAAGTCCGCCCGGAACGGCGCGGACGCCGCGAGCGTCGGCCTGTTCACGTACCCGGTGCTGATGGCGGCCGACATCCTCCTGTACGACACCGAGCTGGTGCCGGTGGGTGACGACCAGAAGCAGCACGTGGAGCTCGCCCGCGATCTGGCGCAGCGGTTCAACACCCGCTTCGGGCAGACCTTCACGGTGCCGAAGCCGCAGATCCAGAAGGAGACCGCCAGGATCTACGACCTCCAGACCCCGACGGCGAAGATGAGCAAGTCCGCCACGACCGACTCCGGCATCGTCTGGATGCTCGACGAGCCCGCGGTGATCGCGAAGAAGATCCGGTCCGCCGTGACCGACACCGGCCGGGAGGTGCGATTCGATCGCGGCGAGAAGCCGGGCGTCTCGAACCTGCTCGCGATCCTCTCCGCGTTCCGTGGTGTGCCGATCGCGACGCTCGAGGCCGAGTACGAGGGCCGCGGCTACGGCGACTTCAAGCGCGACGTCGCCGACGCGGTGGTGGAGGCGTTCGGTCCGATCCGCGAGCGCACGCGGGAGCTGCAGAGCGACCCGGCGGAGGTGGACCGCATCCTCGCGGCCAGCGCCCAGCGCGCCCACGGGCTGGCCTCGGCGAAGCTCGCCGACGTGCACGAGAAGGTCGGCCTCTACCCCTCGCTCTGATTCCGTTTTGAAGGAGTTCCTGCGCCTCCGGCGGAAGAACTCCTTCAAAACGGAATCTGCCGGCAACACGGGTCGGGTAGAGATGTGCGCATGACGCAGACGGCGGACATCGCGATCATCGGTGGCGGCATCGCGGGGCTGTCGCTCGCGGCGGCGATCGGCGGCCGCGCATCCGTGATCGTGCTCGAGGCGGAGCCCGAGCTGTTCCACCACACCTCGAGCCGGTCCGCTCAGCAGATGCAGCCGACCTACGGGCCCGCGCCGGTCCGTGCGCTCACCACCGCCTCCATCCCGATGGTGGAGGCGAAGGCGGACGCCGCCGGGGTGGCGATCTACCTGTCGCGCCCGCTGCTCTGGGTGCACTACGACGAGGCACCCGATCGCTTCGACGACCTGCTGGCGACGGTATCGGGGCTCACCCCGATCGGCGCGGACGAGGCGGTCCGCCTCCTGCCCGCGCTGCACCGGGCGCCGCTGGTCGACGCGGCGATCGACCTCTCCGCCGTCGAGGTCGACGTGCCGACGCTGCTCGCGTGGTACCGGGCGGACGCGGTCGCCTCCGGTACGGCGATCGTCGCGAGCTCGCGCGTCACTGCGGCCGAGCGGGTGGGCGACCTCTGGAGCCTGACCGCGGGGACCGAGACCGTGGAGGCACCGGTCGTCGTGAACGCGGCCGGCGCCTGGGTCGATCGGGTCGCCGGGCTGTTCGGGGTCAGGCCGCGCGGCCTGACCCCGAAGCGGCGGACCGTCGCGGTCGCCCCGGCGAGCCGGCAGGTGGACCCCCGGTGGCCGATGGCCTCCGACGTCGCCGACCTGTTCTACTTCCGCCCGCGCGGCGAGACGATCCTCGCCTCCGCGCTCGAGGACACCGCGAGCGAGCCGGAGGACGCCCAGCCGCTCGACGACATCGTGCAGACGGTGCTGCAGCGGGTGAACGCGGTCACCGACCTCGACCTCGGCACGCCGATCGCGACGTGGACGGGGCTGCGCACCCTGTCCCCCGACACGTCCCCGGTGGTCGGGTTCGACGACGCCGTGCCGGGGTTCTACTGGCTCGCGGGGCAGGGCGGCTACGGCATCCAGACCTCCGCCTCGCTCGCGCAGGTCGCCGCCGCCGATCTGCTGGGTGCCGACCACGGCCTCACCGGGCTGGACGGCGTGCTGGAGCAGCTCTCGCCCGCTCGCTTCTGAGCGGACCGCCGCGCCGCCCCGGGGCGCGGGACGAGGAGGCGTACGAGCGCGCGGGCAGGGGCGTCGTCCACCGGCGGTAGAGTGCGGCGAAGCAACACGTGCTCCGGGGTCGGTGCAATTCCGAACCGGCGGTCAAAGTCCGCGAACCCGCGTCACCCTCCGGGGAGATCCGGGCCGATCCGGTGGAACTCCGGAACCGACAGTCACAGTCTGGATGGGAGAAGCACGGGGGTGTTCCGCGACCGCGGAACGCCCGGCGGCGCCGTTCCGCAACCCCCCGGAGCACCCGGATGAGGGAAGGAACGCGTGGTCCTCGCGGCGGTCGGCACCGATGCGCACGTGGTGCGCGCGATGCGCCGCGCGCTCGACCTCGCCCGGCGCGGCCCGGCCGGCGGCCCCAACCCGCAGGTCGGATGCGTGCTGCTCGGCCCGGACGGGGAGCTGCTCGCCGAGGGATGGCACCGCGGGGCAGGCAGCCCGCACGCGGAGGCCGACGCCCTGTCGAGGGTGCCGGCCGGCGCCGCAGCAGGGGCGACGGCCGTGGTCACCCTGGAACCCTGCGACCACACGGGCCGGACCGGCCCCTGCTCGGCGGCGCTGATCGCTGCGGGCGTCGACCGCGTCGTGTTCGCGCAGCAAGACCCGAACCCGCTCGCCGCCGGAGGCGCCGGACGGCTGCGCGCCGCGGGAGTCGAGGTGGAGGCGGGCGTGCTCGCCGACGAGGCGGCCGCGCTGAACGAGCGCTGGTCCACCTCCCTCCGCCTCGGCCGGCCATGGGTCACCGCGAAGTGGGCGTCGAGCCTCGACGGTCGCGTGGCCGCCGCGGACGGCTCCAGCCGCTGGATCACGGGCGTCGAGGCGCGGGAGGACGTGCACCGGCGGCGGTCCGAGCACGGCGCGATCGTCGTCGGCGCCGGCACGCTCCGCGCCGACGACCCGGCGCTCACCGCGAGGGACCGCGACGGTGCGCTCCTCCCCCACCAGCCGCGGCCGGTCTTCGTCGGCCGGGACGAGCCCTCCGCCGACGCCGCCGTGCGGGCGCATCCGCGCTCCCTCCTGCACGTGCGGTCGCACGATCCGCACGTGGCGCTGCGCGCGATCGCGGAGACCGGCGCGACGAGCGCGTTCCTCGAGGGCGGTCCCACGCTGGTCTCCGCCTACCTCGCGGCCGGGCTGGTCGACGAGGTGCTCGTGTACCTCGCGCCGACGCTGCTCGGCGGCGACCGGCTCGCGACGCTCGACCTCGGCGTGCCCACCATCGCCGCGCAGCGGCGCCTGCAGGTGCGCGACGTCCATCGACTCGGCGAGGACGTGCTGGTCGTCGCCCGCCCCATGCTTCAGGAGGCATAGATGTTCACCGGGATCATCGAGGAGCGGGGCCGCATCACCCGCTGGGAGCGGACCGCGGAGGGCGGCGCACGGCTCACGATCGACGCGCCGCGCGTGACGGGGGACGCCGGGCACGGCGACTCCATCGCGGTCAGCGGCGTCTGCCTCACCGTCGTCGAGTTCGGCGATGGCCGCTTCACCGCGGACGTGATGGGCCAGACGCTCGCCGTCAGCGCGATCGCGGACCTCGGCGAGGGCGACGACGTGAACCTGGAGCGGGCCGCGAAGGTCGGCGACCGCCTCGGCGGCCACATCGTGCAGGGACACGTCGACGGCGTCGGCGAGCTGCTGCAGGTCCGCGACGAGGGGTCGTGGCGCGTGCTGCGCTTCTCGCTCCCCGCCGACCTGGCGCCGCTCGTGGTCGACAAGGGGTCGATCGCGATCGCCGGCACCTCCCTCACCGTCTCGGCCGTCGGCCGGGAGGGGCCGGCGCACTGGCTCGAGGTGAGCCTGATCCCCGAGACGCTCACCGCGACGACGCTCGGCGACCTCGCCGCCGGCGCGCGGGTGAACCTGGAGACCGACGTGCTGGCCCGGCACGTCGCGCGACTGCTGGCCCTCGCGCCGGTGCAGGAGGGGGTGGTCTGATGCCGCTGGCACCGGTGGAGGAGGTCGTCGCCGCGGTCCGCGACGGCCGCATCGTGATCGTCGCCGACGACGAGGCGCGGGAGAACGAGGGCGACGCGATCGTGTCCGCCGCGCTCGCGACACCCGAGACGATCACCTGGATCGTGAACCACACCTCCGGCTTCATCTGCGCGCCGATGACGAACGCGATCGCGGACCGGCTCGAGCTGCCGATGATGGTGCGCGACAACCAGGACCCGCGCGGCACCGCCTACACGGTGAGCGTCGACGCGGCCGATCGGCTGTCGACCGGGATCAGCGCCGCCGACCGCGCTCATACGCTGAACGTGCTGGCGGACCTCGCCTCGACCCCGGCCTCGGTGCACCGGCCGGGCCACATCCTGCCGCTGCGCGCCGTCGACGGCGGCGTCCGCGAGCGCGGCGGGCACACCGAGGCGTCGGTCGACCTGATGAAGCTCGCCGGGCTGCCTCCGGTCGCCGCGATCTCGGAGATCGCGTCCCCCGACGGCACGATGACGCGCCTGACCGGGCTGCTCGAGCTCGGGCAGCGGGAGGGGCTCCTCGTCACCACGGTCGCCGCGATCCGCGAGTACCTCGACGCCCATCCGCTCGAGTGCGACGAGGCGGCGATCTCCGTCCCGACACCCGCCGCCCGCGTTCGCTTCGAGGTGGAGACGAACCTCCGCACCACCCACGGCGTCTTCCGCGCCCGCGCCTACCGCGACCTGCTGACCGGTGACGAGCACGTCGCGCTCGTCGCCGACGGGGACGGCGCGCTGCCGCCGCTCGTGCGCGTGCACTCGGAGTGCCTCACCGGTGAGGCGTTCGGCTCGATGCAGTGCGAGTGCGGCCCGCAGCTCGATGCGGCGCTCGACCGCGTGCAGCACGACGGCGGCGCGGTCGTCTATCTCCGCGGCCAGGAGGGGCGCGGCATCGGCCTGACCGACAAGCTCCGCGCGTACCGGCTGCAGGAGGACGGGCTCGACACCCTGGATGCGAACCTCGCGCTCGGGCTGCCGGTCGACGCCCGCGAGTACGGCGCGGCCGCGGCGATCCTCGCGGACCTCGGCTTCGACACCGTGCGGCTGCTGACGAACAACCCCGACAAGATCACGCAGCTGGAGGCGCACGGCGTGCGGATCGCCTCGCGTCAGCCGCTCGTGGTCGGCATCGGGCCCGCGAACCAGCGCTACCTCGACACCAAGCGGGAGCGCATGGGCCACCTGATCGACCGCCCGCGCGCGGTGGACGCCGAACGGAGGGCGGGATGAGCACCGAGGGCAAGCCGGACGAGCAGCAGGTCGACGGGACC
>NZ_CAXTHO010000010.1:0-40837 GCF_964244015.1 uncultured Amnibacterium sp.
GCAGAACTCCAGCTTCCCAAGCTGGTAGTGCGGGTTCGATTCCCGTCGCCCGCTCGGTACCTATGGCCCCGCCTTCGGCGGGCGCTGTGCCGTACCGGCGCGCTGAACGCGCGCTCGGCTGACGGCGTGGGTCGCCATTTGTATATTGCCGCGTCGCCGCCGCTGCGGCGCGGCTGTGCCGTAGCGGGCCGCTGAACGCGGCCGTCGCCTCACGGCGCGTGGGATTCACGCGGTCGCCCCCACTCCGCTGATCGAGGTGCGAGCGCAGCGAGCCTCGAGCGATGTCCTGAGGCTCTCGAAGGGATCACTGCTCAGGGGTGAGGGAGCCATGCCTCCGGCGGCTCGGAGCGGCCGGTCTCCTCCAGCCACTGGTCCGCCTGCTGCTGCAGCGCCACGATGATCTGGAACACCTGCTCGGCGGGGATCCGGACCCGGGCGGCGACCCGAGCGGGCAGCACGGGCTCGCCGCCGGGGGCCACCTGCTGCTGGATCGCCGGCGAGGTGAGCGACAAGAAGTCGAGCACGAACGTGTTCGGGGTGTGCCAGATCCCGGCGAAATCGGCGAAGACGCCGACCTCGTGCTTCTCGGGCACCGTCACGGCGATCGCGGGCGCTCCGGCTTCGTCCGTCATGCCTCCACGCTAGAGCGCCGTACCCGATCGCCGCTGCGCACGTTTCTCGGCGGAGCGGTGGCGCGCCAGGGAATACTGGTCGGGTTCCACGGACGGAACCGGCAACGAGGAGGCGCACCAGCGTGCAGATCAATCAGATCAACCCCGGAACGGCCTTCCACCGCTCCCCGAACCGCATCATCGCGACCCTGTTCGGTGCCGCCTACGTCCTCGTCGGCCTGCTCGGCTTCTTCTGGGTCAACGACGTCCCCTTCGCGGGCCCGGGAGACGGCAGCAACGCGATCTTCGGCATCTTCGAGGTCAACCCGCTGCACAACATCGCGCATCTGCTGATCGGCGCGGCGCTGCTGATCGCCGGTGCGGGAACCGCCGCCTCGGCGAAGGCGGCGAACAGCACCGTCGGCGCCCTGTACCTGCTGCTCGGCGTCGTGGGGTTCTTCCTCACCGCGCCCGACGGCGGCCGGTCGCCCATCAACGTCCTGTCGCTGAACGTCCCCGACCACATCCTGCACGTGGCCTCTGCGCTGCTCCTGCTCGCTACCGGCCTCGGCGCCGACCCCGGAGCGACGCGCGCCCGCGAGCAGCCGGAGCCGGCGGCCGAGCACGTCTGACCCGGGCGCCCCGTGCGCACCTGGCCGGGACTCGCCGCGATCGGCGCCGGCCTGATCCACCTCGGCAGCGCTGCCGGCACCACGCTGCCCTTGCTGGTCCCGCTTGCCCTCATCGGCGTCGCCGAACTCGTCTGGGGCGTCCTGGCGCTGTCCCGGCCCGTGCCGCCGGCAGCGAAGGGCGCCGCGGTCGCGGTCGGCGGGGTCGTCCTGCTCACCGTCGTCGCCCTGCTGCTGCCGCCGTCGGCCGCGCGCCACGGGACGGAGGTCGCGCTGGGGGTGCCGGCCGCGGCATTCGGAGGGGCGGGCGCGCTGGACATCGTGGTCGCCGCCCTGCTCACCGTGCACCTCGGCGGATTCGGCCGGCCGACGGGGGAGTCCCGCCCGACGCGCTTCCTGATCGCAGCGGCCGGCGCGGCTGCCGTGGTCGCCGTCGTGACCACGCAGAGCCTCGCCGCGACGTCCGTCGGCGGCACGATGCAGATGCACTGACGAGCCGGCCCGATCAGACCCCGGCCGCGGCCTTCCTCCGGTCGTCGACCCAGCGCCGCACGTCGGGGTCGACGATCACGTCGCCGGGGATCAGCGGCCGCGCGAGGTACAGCCCCTCCAGAGTCGTGAGGCGGCTCAGCGCGACGTAGGTCTGCCCGGGGGAGAACGCCTTCCTGCCGAGGTCGATGGACGCGGCCTCGAGCGTCGCGCCCTGCGCCTTGTGGATCGTCACCGCCCACCCGAGCCGCACGGGCAGCTGCCGGAACTGCGCCACCACCACCCGCTGCAGCTCGTTCGAGTCGGCGGAGACCGTGTACCGGTGCCGCTCCCACGTCGCCGGCTCCACCTCGTGCCGCACGCCGTCGATCTCGACCGTCAGGTCCCCTCGGTGCAGCTTCGCGACCGTGCCCATCGATCCGTTGACCCAGCGGCCGTCCGCGTCGTTGCGCAGCATCATCACGTGCGCCCCGACCTTCAACCTGAGGTCCTCGTCGGCCGGGAAGGACCGGCCGCCGAAGTCGCCCTCCACCTCCGCCACCGCGGTCGCCTCCTCCCCGGGCAGCTGCGCGAGCGCACGGCGGTTGATCGTGGCGACCGCGGCGTTCGTGCTCGCGAGGGTCAGCGGCGGGTCGGCCGGCAGCGGACGGGCGCCGACCTCGTTCAGCCGCCGGGCCATCTCGCGGGTCACCGCACCGTGCCTGACCGCGGTCAGGAGGCGGCGGAACTCCTCGTCCTGCTGCCGGTGGATCAGGTCGAGGTGGAGGGTGCGCAGCGGGATCCCGTCCCAGACGTGCGCGTCGAAGAACCAGAGCGACCGGTACATCTCCGCATACCAGGTGCGCTCCTCGGCCCCACCGGGGACGGGCGCGAGCTGGAACGGGTCACCGAACAGCACCAGGCGGACGCCGCCGAACGGGTCCGGCCGGCCCCGCGCCTCCCGCAGCGCTCGATCGATGCCGTCCATCACATCGGCGCTGACCATCGAGATCTCGTCGATCACCAGCACGTCGAGCGCCATCAGCAGCCGGCGCAGGTCCCGGTCCTGGTACAGCCGGGAGTTGCCGATCAGGCCGACCGGCAGCCGCAGGAACGAGTGGATCGTCTGACCGCCCACGTTCAGCGCCGCGACCCCCGTCGGTGCGACCACGGCGATCTTGCGCCGTTCCACGGCCACGAGCCGGTGCAGCACCGTCGACTTGCCCGTTCCCGCCCGGCCGGTGACGAGGAGGGGGGCGGTGTCGTCGCCTGCGACCGCATCGATGACCGCCTGCTGCGCCGGGGTGAGCGCGACGTCGAGTGCGGCGTTCACGCGGGGACCTCCTCCTGGATCGGGGCGACGGGACGCGGGCGAGCCGCACCGCGGGGCGCCTTCCGGGCCGCGGCGAGCAGCAGCACCCCGGTCGAGACGAGCAGGATCACCCCGGCCGCCGACGCACCCGCCCGCTGGTCCGCGAGCGCGTCGGTACCCCAGCCCATCGCCCCGTACCAGGATGCGAGCAGCAACCCGGAGCCCAGAGCGAGCACCGCGGCGCCGGCCGCCTCCACGACCAGCAGGACGACCGCGACGGTGACCGCGACCCTCCGGCTCGCGTCGCCGGACACGCATGAGGCGACCACCAGTGCCCCTGCGACGAGGCACAGCGCGACGACCGCCTCCGCGCCCACCGGATCCGTCAGCGACCAGCGGAGCAGCCCCGTGCCGTCGACGGCCCCGACCACGACGACCGCGATCACCGCGGCCGGGACCGGCCGGGTAACCACGGCGACGAGCGGCGCCCGCGCGACTGCGAGGAGCCCGGCTCGGATCGACCCGACGCCGTCGCTGCCCGGCCCCACGCGACGCAGCAGCTGCAGGGGAGCGCCGCCTGCGAGCAGGAGGGGCACGGGCAGCAGCAGCGCGGCATGCTGGACGAGGCGGGTGCTCAGCAGCACCTCCTGGTAGACGGCGATCCCCCCGCTGGTCAGCCAGCCGAGCAGGACGAGACCGACGATCCAGGAGGCGACGCGACCGGTCGGCCAGGTCCCGCCTCGACGCCGCAGCACCACCACGCCGGCCACGTACGCGCCGAGCAGCGCGGCTCCGACGACGAGCCACACGGCGTCCGGCCGGAGGTCGAGCGCGAGCCGCCCGGGTGACATCGGCGCCGGCAGGGCCGACCCCGTGAGGATCTCGGCCGGGGTCGACCGCGCGGCCGGTTGGAGGGGAGCGCGTCGCCCGACCGCGGTTCCGGACGTGAATCCCGAGACCCCCGCCAGCAGGAGCAGTGCGACGCGCAGCAGGCCTCGCGAGGGGGTGCGGGACCCGGCGACGGCGACGCCGAGCGCGCAGACGAGTGCGATGACGGGCAGGAGCAGCGCCGCGGTGGGGACGCCGTCACCGGATTCGAGCGGGGCCCGCAGCACGGTGGCACCGACCACCGCGATGCCGATGACGACGGACAGCGCGCAGACCCGACGGCGCACGGCCGGGGGGGCGTCCAGTGCGACGGCGAGCACGGTCAGCCCGATCCACGCGCCCGTGCCGGTGAGCTGCACCAGATCCGCGCCGGCGATCGATCGTGCCGTCGCGAGCGGATCACCGGTCGACGGGCCCTGCAGCGCCTCCGGGATGACGGCGAGCACCGCTGCCGCCGCCAGCACCGCGATACCTGCGGGCGACCGCACGGCGAGCAGCGCCGCGGTCAGCACCGCGGCGCCCACGGCGGAGAGCAGCCAGGTGCGCCCGATCGCGACGTCGGCGACGAACGTGACGATGCCGGAGCCGAACGCCGGGTCGGAGACCGCCGGCGCAGCACCCAGGTAGAGCAGGAACATCGTGGTCGCAGCGGCGGCCGTCCAGATCGCGGCCGCCCCCGCCGCGACGTCCAGCAGCCGCTCCCGCCGTGCATCGTCCAGCGGGAGCACGAGCAGCACGGCGGCCAGGATGCCGAGGACCGCACCGGTCGCCAGATCGAGCACGATCAGGGCGGCGACCCGTGCGACCAGGAGCCCGTCGGCGCCGCCGGCGAGCGCCGTGGTGACGACGAGGGCCGAGACGATCGCCACGAGGAACGTCAGGGCCGGCCAGGCGACCCGCGCGGCGCGGTGCATCGACTTCAGGGTAGGGGCGGGAGGTGGGGTCGACGACCCACAGGCTCGTCGACCGCCGGGTCGCCCGCGTGGCGGTGCAGCTGTGACGGCCGCGGGCGTCCGGAAACGAGAACGGCGCCCGTCCCCCTGTGGAGGAGCGGGCGCCGTTCGCGCTGGTCGCGGTCGTTACTTGACTGCGGCCTTCAGCTTGCTGCCGGCGCTGATCTTGACCGACTTGCTCGCAGCGATCTCGATCGGCTCACCCGTCTGCGGGTTGCGACCCGTCCGGGCGGCGCGCGAGGTCTGCTCGACGGCGAGCCATCCCGGGATCGTCACCTTCGTGCCGCCCGCGACGGACTTCGCCACCGTCGAGAACAGCGCGTCGAGCACACCGTTGATGGTGGCCTGCGACTGGTTGGTCTCGCTGGCCACAGCGGCCACCAGCTCTGTGCGGTTCAGGGTCTCTGCCATAGGGGTTCGTCCTCCTCGAGTCGGACGGTCGGCCGCGCGTCGGCGGCGGGTCGGTAGGGAGCGCCGAGAATGCTCGCTTGCCCGAATGCGCTCCGGCGTGTCGGCCGGAACCACGCGGAAACCTACCAGCTTGACTTCGTGATGCCGGGGAGTTCGCCTCGATGCGCCATCTCGCGGAAGCGCACACGCGAGATGCCGAACTTCGAGAGGTTGCCGCGGGGCCGTCCGTCGACCGCGTCGCGGTTGCGGAGGCGGACCGGGGAGGCGTTGCGGGGCAGCTTCTGCAGGCCCACGCGCGCCTCCTCGCGGGACTCGTCGGTACCGGCCGGGTCCACGAGCTGCTTCTTCAGCTCGGCACGCTTGATGCGGTAGCGCTCGACCACCACGGCGCGCTGGTCGTTGCGCGCGATCTTGCTCTTCTTCGCCATTGCTGTTCCTTAACGCTCTTCGCGGAAGTCGACGTGCTTGCGGATCACGGGGTCGTACTTCTTCAGCACGATCCGGTCGGGGTTGTTGCGACGGTTCTTGCGGGTCACGTAGGTGTACCCGGTACCGGCGGTCGACTTCAGCTTGATGATCGGCCGGACGTCCTGCTGGCGGGCCATCAGATCTTCTCCCCGCGGGCGAGGATCGTCGCGACGACGCTCTCGATGCCTCGCGCGTCGATCGTCTTCATGCCCTTGGTCGAGACGGTGAGGGTGACGGTGCGCTTCAGCGAGGGCACGTAGTACTTCTTCTTCTGGATGTTGATGTCGAACCGCCGCTTATTGCGCCGGTGCGAGTGCGAGATGGTGTTCCCGAAGCCGGGTCCGGCTTGGGTCACCTGGCACACTGCTGCCACGATTCCTCCTCCTACCGTGCACGTGACGGATCACGCGCACCCAAGATCACTTGTCTGCGAGCACCCCGGGTGCGGGACGCCCACTGCCGCGACGCGGCCGGTCGAGAACACTACCAGAGCCGCTGGATCGGCCCTCTCCAGAGCCTCGTCCAGCCACGTGCAACGGTTTCGCACGTGAATCGCGACATTCGAACACGTGATTCGGAATCAGGGGGTGAACCGGCCTCCGGAGGCTCCGCGGGACCCGCGAGGTCCGAACACAGCGACGACGTGCGTCAGTCGAGGAGGAGGGCCGGCTCCTCCATCACGGCGGCGACGTCGGCGAGGAAGCGGCTCGCGACGTCGCCGTCGACGACTCGGTGGTCGAAGCTCGCGCCGATGGTGGTGACGTGGCGGGCGACGACCTCGCCGTCGACGACCCACGGCTTCTGCTTGATCGTGCCGAGCGCGACGATCGCGACCTCGCCGGAGTTGAGGATCGGCGTGCCCGTGTCCATCCCGAAGCTGCCGATGTTCGTGATCGTGATCGTGCCCGATGCCATGTCGGCGGGTGTCGTCCTGCCGTCCCTGGCCGTGATGACCAGGTGCTCGAGCCCTCCGGCGAGATCCCGCATCGACAGGGACTGGGCGTCCTTCACGTTCGGCACGATGAGGCCGCGCGGGGTCGCAGCCGCGATGCCGAGGTGCACGTAGTGGTGGACGACGATCTCGGTGTCGGTCCAGGTCGAGTTGACGGTCGGGTTGCGGCGCACCGCCCAGATGACCGCCTTCGCCATCACGAGCAGGGGGGAGATCTTGACGGTCGAGAAGTCGGGGGAGGCCTTCAGCCGCTTGATGTACTCCATCGTCCTGGTCGCGTCGACGTCGACGAACAGGCTCACGTGCGGGGCGGTGAACGCGCTGGTCACCATCGCGCTCGCGATCGCCTTGCGCACGCCCTTCACGGGGATGCGCTCCTCCCGGCTGTCGGGCCACGCTGGCGTCTCGACGTTGCGGAACACGCTCTCCTGCTGCTTCATCCGCAGCACGTCGTCCCGGGTCACCTCCCCGGAGGTGCCGGAGGGCGTGACCCGGGTGAGGTCGACCCCGAGGTCCTTCGCCAGCTTCCGGATCGGCGGCTTCACCGGCGCGGCGACCGGCGTCCGGGGCGGCGTCGGGCTCGCGACCGGGCCACGGCGCTGCCCCCGACGGCTCTTGACGTTGGAGTCGACCCCGTACCCGACCAGCACCGCACCGGAGGACTCCTCCTGCTGCGCCTCCGGCTCGCGCACCTGCAGCTCGACGGGGGAGGCGGCCTGGGCCGGTGTCTGCAGCGGCCCCGTGAGCTGATCGCCGGGTCCCGACGCGACCGCGACGATCGGTGTGCCGACGGCGACGGTGTCCCCCTCCGCGACCAGCAGCTCGGAGATCGTGCCGGCGTAGGGGGACGGCAGCTCGACGAGGGACTTCGCCGTCTCGATCTCCACGAGCACCTGGTTCACGGCGACCTCGTCGCCGGGCGCGACCTTCCACGAGACGATCTCCGCCTCCGTGAGCCCCTCGCCGACGTCGGGCAGGGCGAAGTGGGACGTGGTCACATCTCTCCTAGAACGCGGCTCTGCTAGTAGGCGAACAGGCGGTCGACGGCTTCGAGGACACGATCCGCGTCGGGCAGGTGGAGCTTCTCGAGTCTCGCAGGCGGGAACGGGATGTCGAAGCCCGTCACGCGCAGCACGGGCGCCTCCAGCGAGTAGAACGCCCGCTCGGTGACCTGCGCGGCGATCTCGGCCCCGAGGCCGAGGAATCCGGAGGCCTCGTGCGCCACGACGGCACGCCCGGTCTTCTCGACGCTCGCCACGATCGGCTCCCAGTCGACGGGCGAGAGCGAGCGCACGTCGACGACCTCGAGGCTCCTGCCCTCCTCCGCGGCGACCTCCGCGGCGGTGAGCAGCACGCTCACCATCGGGCCGTAGCCGATCAGCGTCGCATCGGTCCCCGTGCGCACGACCCGCGAGTCGTGCAGCTCGACCGCCGGGTGGTCCAGGTCGACCTCGCCTTTCGGCCAGTACCGGCCCTTCGGCTCGAAGAACATCACGGGATCGTTCGAGCGGATCGCCTGCTGGATCATCCAGTACGCGTCGTTCGGGGTGGAGGGGCTCACGACCCGGAGGCCCGCCGTGTGGGCGAACAGCGCCTCCGGGCTCTCCTGGTGGTGCTCGACCGCCCCGATGTGGCCCCCGAACGGGACGCGGATCACGATCGGCATCGACAGCGCGCCCTCGTACCGGTTCGTCATCTTCGAGAGCTGGGAGGTGATCTGGTCGAAGCCCGGGTAGATGAACCCGTCGAACTGGATCTCGCACACCGGTCGGTAGCCGCGCATCGCGAGGCCGATCGCGGTGCCGACGATGCCGGACTCGGCGAGGGGGGTGTCGAACACCCGGCGCTCCCCGAAGTCGGCCTGCAGGCCCTCGGTCACGCGGAAGACACCGCCGAGCGTGCCGATGTCCTCCCCCATCAGCAGCACCCGATCGTCGTCCTCGAGCGCTCTGCGCAGGCCGGCGTTCAGCGCCTTCACCATCGGCATCGCGGTCACGAGTCGCTCCCGAACGACGCCTCGTACTGCGTCAGCCAGCGGTGCTGCGCGTCGGTGACCGGGTGGGGCTCGCTGTACACGTGCTCGAACATCGTCGACGTCGGCGGCTCGGTCAGCTCGAGGGTCCGCCTGCGGACGTCCGCGGCGAGATCCGCGCCCTCCGCGTCGATCGCGTCGAAGACCTCGATGCCGACCCCCTCGGACTCGAGGTGGTGCCGGAGGCGCACGATCGGATCCCGTTCCTGCCAGCGCTCCAACTCGTCCTCCGACCGGTACTTGGTCGGATCGTCCGACGACGTATGGGCGCCGATCCGGTAGGTGAGCGCTTCGATCAGGGCCGGTCCCCTGCCCGCCCTCGCATCGTCCAGGAGCATGCCGGTGACGGCATACGTCGCCAGCACATCGTTGCCGTCGACCCGCACACCCGGCATGCCGAACCCGGAGGCGCGCTGCGCGAGCGGCACCCGGGACTGGCGCTCGACGGGCACCGAGATCGCCCAGTGGTTGTTCTGGATGAAGAACACCTGCGGTGTCGCGTAGCTCGCGGCGAAGACGAGCGCCTCGTTCGTGTCGCCCTGCGCGGTCGCGCCGTCGCCGAAGTAGACCATCACGGCCTCGTCGTGATCCGGGTCGCCGGTCGCGGTCGCGCCGTCGAGCTGGATCCCCATCGCATAGCCGGTCGCGTGCAGCGTCTGCGACCCGATGACGAGCGTGTACAGGCGGAAGTTGCCGTTCACGGCCGGATCCCACCCACCGTGCGTGATCCCTCGCAGCAGGCGGACGATCGCCATCGGGTCGAGCCCCCTGACCATGGCGACCGCGTGCTCGCGATAGGCGGGGAAGATCGTGTCCTGGCTGCGCGCCGCCCGGGCGGACCCGACCTGCGCGGCCTCCTGGCCGTAGCTCGGCACCCAGAGGGCGAGGTGGCCCTGCCGCTGCAGGTTCGCGGCGGCGACGTCGAACGCGCGCGTCGTCACCATGTCGCGGAGGAAGCCGACGCGCTGCTGCAGCGGGACCGCGAGCGCGCGGTCCGCGTAGGGCTCGGCGGCCGGTGTCGGACGGATGATGCCGTGCTGGTCCAGCACGCTGACCGTCTCGGAGCCTGACGCCACGTGGGCTCCTCACCGTCGCCGGTGCACGCAGCCCGTGCACGCAGGGCCGCTCGACCCCCGGATCACTGTATCCGTGGACGGTACCGACCCCGCGGTCCTGTGCTGCTGGAGAATTCCCACAACGCTTCGACCGATTTCCTGCCTGGTATCGACGAGTGCCGGGTCGCTCGGGCGGAGTCACTGGGGCGCGGTCCCGCACGTCGCTGCCATAGTGGTCCGATGCGCAGGTTCGTCGTACGGGCCGTCGTGAACGCCATCGCCCTCTGGCTCAGCACCGTCCTCTTCGGCGCCTTCGGACGCGGGGACGGCGTCCGCGTGGTCGCCTACCGCGCCGACGACACGGTCGCCACGGTGCTGACCTTCCTGCTGCTCGGGCTGATCTTCGGGATCGTCAACGGCGTGCTCGGTACCGCGATCCGGATCGTCGCGTTCCCCCTCTACCTGCTCACGCTCGGTCTGATCTCACTGGTCGTGAACGGGCTGCTGTTCCTCCTGGTGGCCTGGATCAGCGGCGTCATCGGTTTCGGTCTCGTCGTCGACGGCTTCTGGTGGGGCGTGCTCGGCGCGCTGGTCACCGGCGTCATCGGATGGGTCGTGGGCCTGGTCCTGCGCCCGCTGTCGGGGAGGGCACAGGACTGACGCGCCGGGCCTGCCACCTGGTCGACGTGCCCTGACGGCCGTCGAGGAACGGCGCGATGCTGCTCCTGAACGCCAGCACGCGATCGTCACCCGACGCCTCCGCCGCTGCGATCGTCCGGCGATACGCGCCCTGGTCGTGCGCGGGGAAGTCGGCCGTCGCAGGGGAGGTCGCGACGCCGAACCCGCCGTCGGGCAGGGACCGCCGCACGACGACGCGGCGCAGCCCGGCCGCACCGGACGCCGCGGTGCCGCCGAGCACCGGCACCAGGTCCTCGTTGTGCTCGACCGAGAGGACGGGCACGTCGTCGGGCAGGGCGATCTGACCGGTCGGCCCGCCGAACTGCACGACGCCGCCCACCCGGTAGCCGCCGTCCTGCGCGACCCGCACCGCGTTCAGCGCCCCTTGGGAATGCCCGACCAGCAGAACGGGCTCGTCGGGGCCGATGCCCGCCGACCGCATCGCCTCGAGCACGGCGCGCTCCGAGTCGCTGGAGCGGTGCGCGACGCCGAGCACGTCGGACGCGAGGTCGAACGGCTCGGCCCCGCTGTCCCGGTCGAAGGTGACGGTGCCCGCGATGTAGACGATCGACCTCGGTCCGTCCGCTCCCTCGTACCGCTCGATGCGGACCTGCCCCGCCGCCTCCTTGCCGTCGGGCAGCCGGTCGACGAGCGACGCGAGGCTCCGCGGCGACGTCACCTCCCGCCGGGCGGTGCGGGCGACGCTCAGGGGAGCGCCTGCGGGGTGCAGGAAGAGGGCGGCGAGCAGCGTCGCGGTGCTCTCCACGCCGTACGGCGCGGCGGGATCGTCGGTCAGCAGGTCCTCCGGCCGCTCCGTGAGCAGGGCCCCCCTGACACCGTCGTCGAGCGACGAGAGCACCAGCTGGAGCGCCCGGAGCAGCACCGGGTCGGCCTGGGGCGCGAACCGTCCCGTCTCGATCGCGCGCTGCAGGATCCTGATCGCCACGAGCGCCGCCGAGATGTCCAGCGCAGTGACCGCCACGAGCAGCATGCCGCCGAAGCCGATCTGCGAGACGAGCGCCCGCATCGTGCCTCCGGTCAGCGCGGCCAGGCCGGCGGCGATGCCGCGCTGACCGTCGAGGATCGTGTGCTCGACGCTGCCGTAGCGGGCCGAGGCGATCCGCAGGCCGTCCGCCGCCGCCGCCGCCTGCCCGTCCGCTCGACGGAGCAGTACGAGGGCCGCCTCGGCACGGCTCCGCCGCTCGGACGCGGCCATCCCCCCGACGCAGAGCGCCGTTCTGCTCGTCACGCCGGCGATCGCCTCCTGCGCCAGGGTGAGCCGGTGCGCCGCCCGGAGCATCTCGGCCGTCTCGACCGCGATGGTCCCGCCGCCGCTGACGCTCGGCCCGCTCATGCTGCCGACCTCGCCGCCGCGAGCGCCGACGCGACGGTGCCGAGCAGGGCGGCGAGTTCGTGCACGGCGCCCGCGTACTCCGTCGCGGTCAGCGACTGCCATCCGGGCAGGTCCGGCGAGGGCATCGGGACCTCGCGGACCAGTCGCTCGAGCGTCGCCAGCTCGAGCGCGTCGGCGTCGGTGGAGGTGGAGATCTGCGCGATGTCGGGGAGCACGCGGAGATCCTGCGGCGACGGCACCCGCGGCGGGCACGGATCGGTGGCTCCGCACGGCGAACCGGCCTGTGGAGGAGGCGTTCGAGGGCCGCGGCGGAGCGGGACCCCGCGCGCCCGGGGAGAATGGGGCTCTGAAGGAGGCCCGATGACCGACCTGGCCGACCAGCCGCTCTCCCCCCTCGACGGGCGGTACCGCATCGCGACGGCGCCGCTGGCCGTGCACCTCTCCGAGGCCGGTCTCAACCGCGCCAGGGTCCGCGTCGAGGTGGAATGGCTGCTGGCCCTCACCGACGCAGGCGTCGCCGGCACCTCGCCGCTCGACGACTCGCAGCGCGACGCGCTCCGGAGGATCGTCGACGGGTTCGGCGCCGCGGACGTCGCCGAGCTCGCCGGGCACGAGGCCGTGACCCGGCACGACGTCAAGGCGGTCGAGTACTACCTCCGCGACCGGCTCGCCGCGCTGGGGCTCGGCGACCTCGCCGAGCTGGTGCACTTCGCCTGCACGAGCGAGGACATCAACAACCTGGCGGTCGCGACGACCGTGCAGACGGCGGTTCGCGAGGTCTGGGTCCCTGCGCTCGACGGGGTGGTCGAGCGGCTGCGCGGCCTGGCGCTGCGGTGGGCCGAGGCCCCGATGCTCGCCCGCACGCACGGCCAGCCCGCGACGCCGACCACGATGGGCAAGGAGCTCGCGGTCTTCGTGCACCGCCTCGCGCGGCTCCGTGAACGCGTGCTCGCCGTCGAGATCACGGGCAAGGCGAACGGGGCGAGCGGTGACTTCGCCGCGCACGTCGTCGCCGCGCCCGAGATCGACTGGCAGGCGCTGACGAAGCGGTTCGTGGAGGGGCTCGGCCTCGCCTGGAACCCGCTGACGACACAGATCGAGTCGCACGACTGGCAGGTGGAGCTCTACGGCCGCCTCGAGCATGTCGGCGGCGTGCTGCACAACCTCTGCACGGACGTGTGGATGTACATCGCCGAGGGCTACCTGGTCCAGGTGCCGCAGGCGGGCGCGACGGGCAGCTCGACGATGCCGCACAAGGTCAACCCGATCCGGTTCGAGAACGCGGAGGCGAACCTCGAGCTCGCGGAGGGGGTCCTCGGCACGCTGCGCCGCACCCTGGTCACCTCCCGGTGGCAGCGCGACCTGACGGATTCGACGACGCAGCGCAACATCGGGGTCGGACTCGGGCACGGTCTCGTCGCACTCGACAACCTGACCCGCGGCCTCGGCGAGATCGAGCTCGATCGCGATCGGCTGCTCGCCGATCTCGACGCGAACCAGGAGGTGCTCGGTGAAGCGATCCAGACGGTCGTCAGGGCCGAGATCGTCGCGGGCCGCAGCGACACGGCGAACCCCTACGAGCTCGTCAAGGCGCTCACCCGCGGCCGGCGGGTCACGGCGGACCGGATGGCGGAGTTCGTCGCGGGACTCGGGCTCGAGGCCGAGGTCGCCGCACGGCTGGCTGCGCTGACCCCGGCCGGCTACACGGGCCTCGCGGCGGAACTGGTCGATCACATCCGGTGAGACCGGTCGATCCCGGTGAGTCGCTCACTTCCTGCGGCGTGGCGGCTTCTCGCGCTCGAGAACCGGTCGATCGTCGGTGCCGTCCCCCGGATCGCCGGCGGCCAGCGCGAGCATCGCCAGCACCAGCAGCGCCGCGATGAACGCGATGCCCGCGAGGATCACGGCGATCTCGATCGACCTGGTGCCGATGACGGCGATGACCCCGGCGAACACGCCGAGCACCGCGGCCATGCCGACCAGTTCGAGCGGCTTGAGCCGCTCGCGCCACGAGGGCCCCGTCATCCGCGCGCGCTCCGACGCCTGATGTTGGCGGCGGAGATGCCGAGGTACACGGCCACGATCGCGCCCCAGGCGGATAGCACCCCCGTGGCGAACAGCGGGTCGGGGTTCAGCACGATCAGCACGATCCCGACCAGCACCTGCAGCCCGCCGACCACCACGGCGTCGCCGCTCAGATCGGCTCGCTCGCCTCTCCGCAGTCCGCCCACGATCTCGAGGGCGCCGAGCAGCAGGAACACGAGCGCCTCGAGCGGGCGGAGGAGGGAGATGCCGGAATCGATGCCGGTCAGCGCCACCACGCCGCCGGCGAGCGACACGGCGGCGCGGAGGAGCACCAGACCGCGTCCTGCGCGAGTCCACGCGAGACCGGAGCTGCAGAGCACCAGCACGACCGCTTGCAGCAGCAGGTAGCCGCCGAGCACGATCAACCCGAACCGGGCGGGAGCACTGTGGTCGAGCGCGAAGGTGACCACGGCCGCCAGGGCTGCGGCGGCGACCGCTCTGACGGCGACGGCGAGAGCGGTGCCGACCGCGAGGGGGCTCGTCCTGCTCGTCGTACTCACGTGTCCCCCTCCGGCGCGCGCTCGACGACCGGGAGCCGAGTTTAGACGCCGCGACGCGGAGGACCGGCCCGGTCGCCGATCCGGGCCTGGTGGGCCCTGGCGTTCGCCCACAGCTCCTTCTCGATCCTGGCTGCGAGCACGTGCAGCTCGGAGAACCCGGACGGGTCCGCCTGCCTCGGCTGCCCGTCGGTGACGCAGAGGGCCCCGATCCGGTAGCCGTCCACCGAACGGATCGGCTCGCCGACGTAGAACGCGCTCGAATCACCCGCTACCACCGGGACCTCGCCGCCGAACCGGGGGTCGAGGTGGGAGTCGTTCACGAGGTGCAGCTCGTCGCTGCGGACGGTGTCGTCGCAGAAGGCCAGCTCGCGCGGCACCTCCACCAGGAGCGATCGGGACGAAGCCCGCTGCCAGACCCGGTCGCCGTCGACCACGCTGACGAAGGCGACGGAGCCCTTCACGGCCGTCCTCGCCTGTCGGGCGAGGCCGTCGAGCAGTCCGTTCCGCGCGAGGCCGCTCAGCCCCATCCCGTCCACGGCCCGCTGCCGCTCCGCCTCCTCCTGCTCCGCGAGGCGCACGGCCGCTGCGGACCCCGGCCCCGTCCGCTGCGCGCTGTCCTGCAGCACGGGCAGCAGGGTTCTGACGATCTGCGCCGAC
The DNA here is from genome assembly GCF_964244015.1 of uncultured Amnibacterium sp. Classification (NCBI taxonomy): domain Bacteria; kingdom Bacillati; phylum Actinomycetota; class Actinomycetes; order Micrococcales; family Microbacteriaceae; genus Amnibacterium; species uncultured Amnibacterium sp. The sequence goes on from NZ_CAXTHO010000010.1 coordinate 15,054, forward strand.
CACTCGCGGTAGGTCGCCGTCGAGAACTGGCGGCCCCAGCCGAGCGGGTTCGCGGGCGGGTTCAGCTCGGTGAACCCGGCGCCGCCCGGTCCGCAGAGGCCACGGGCGACCTCCGCGAGCCGACCGGCGTCCGCGACCCCGCGGAGGCGCTGGAAGCCGGTCCGGGAGACGGCGACCATCGATCTGCCGCAGTCCACGAGGAGCAGCGCCGAAGCGGGCGCCCGCTCGGTGTCGACCGCCGCGAGCAGCGCGCCGACCTCGTCCGCCCACGCGCCGCGTCGCAGGTGCTCGAGGCTCTGGCGCTCCCCGAGCAGCACGACGATCGCGTCGTAGCGCGCGATCCGCAACCGCTGCAGCGTCTGGCGACCGGCGGGCAGGGTCGGGTCCAGGTCGACGACGACATCGAGGTCGATCCCGCGCGCCGTCGCCTGCGCGAGGTGGTCGGCCAGCAGCCCCGGCAGCCCCCGCTCATGGTCGAGCAGCCCCCAGCCGGCGAGCACCCCGCCGCCGAACAGCAGAACGCGGGAGGGGGAACGACCCGCCCTCCGGATCGGCACGGCGTCGGCCGGGCGGACCTCCGCCGGCGCCGACGCGACCGAGCCGGCGCCGCCGGGGCGCGCGTGCGGGACCAGCACCGCAGTCATCCGCGCCCCTTCCGATCGGTGACACGAGCCTGCGGCCGGGCTGCGTCGACGGCGCGCCCCAGTCCGGGTGGCGATCATCCACAACCCGTCATCGGGGGGGCGCGGACCGCCACCCGCTTCCGGCATCCTCACCCGTATGAAGGCGATGCGGCGACGTGGCGGTCCGGTGCGACGCGCCGCCGTGCTGCGGTACGCGTTGATGCACTACGGACGTCGATCGCTGGTCCGCCCCCTCGACACGCCGTTCGTCCGCACCGGCGAGGGCGACGGCATCCGGGTCCTGCTGATCGGCAGCGGCCTGGTGCACGGCTGGGGGGTCGCGAGCCACCAGCTGGCACCCACCGGCGAGATCGCGCGGGGCGTGCGGACGATCACGGGTACCGACTGCGAGGTCGACTACGTCGGCGACGCGACGATGAGCGCGGAGACGGCGCTCGAGTGGGTCGCCGACCGTGCCGACCGCACGTTCCACGCCGCAGTCATCGCCATCGGATCGAACGACGCCCTGCGCCTGACGTCGGTCGCGGCGTGGACCAGCCAGCTCACCGAGCTCGTCGACGCCGTGCGGGACGGCCTTCCCGACGGCGCGTCCGTGATGCTGGCAGGCGTGCCCGAGGTCTTCATTCCCGGCAGGATCCGCCGCCTCGGTCCGGTCGCCCGGCGGCGTGCGCGGCTGTTCGACCGCGCCACCGCGCGCCTGGCCGAGGTGCGCGAGGACGTCCGGTTCGTTCCGGCGCCGCCGCTCGCCGATCTCGCGGGGGAGCACGACGTCACCGAGCTCTACGCGCGCTTCGCCGTACCGATCGCCGTCGCCGTGGCGGACGCGGTGCTCCGGAGCGAGGTCTCGGTCGTCACCGCCCAGGACGAGCACTTCGAGCGATCCGAGACGGCCGCGATCGTCGGCGCGGCGCGCTGGAACGAGCTCCCCGAGCTGCAGAAGATCGTCGAGCGGGCGAAGGCCGAGTTCGGCGTCTCCGAGTCCGCCGTCACCCTGCTCGACGGGGACCGCAACTGGCACGTCGCGCAGACCGGATCGGCACCGACTGCCGTGCCCCGCTCCCTCACGTACTGCGAGGCCGTCGTGTCCGGGGACGAGCCGCTGGTGGTGCCCGACGCGACCCGCCATCCGCTGTTCGCGGACAACCCGTTCCTCGGACTCATCCAGGCCAGGTTCTACGCGGGGGTGCCGATCCACGCCGCCGACGGGACCACGCTCGGAGCCTTCTGCATCCTGAACGGTGCCCCGAAGCAGGCGGGATCGGTGGATCTCGACCGCCTGCAGCAGTTCGCGGGAGAAGCCGAGGCGCTCATCCACCGCGCCACGACCGACTTCCTCGCCGAACGAGAGGACGTCCCCGCGCGCTGACGCTGGGCGCGGCTCAGCCCGCAGCCATGTCCGCGAACCGCGAGTAGCGGCCGTGGAACGCGACGGTGATCGTGTCGGTCGGGCCGGCACGGTGCTTCGCGACGATCAGATCGGCGTCGGGGTTCGGCTGCTCGCGGTCGTAGGCGCTCTCCCGGTGCAGCAGGATCACGATGTCCGCGTCCTGCTCGATGGAGCCCGACTCGCGCAGGTCCGACAGCGCGGGCCGCTTATCCGCCCGCTGCTCCGGTCCGCGGTTCAGCTGGGACAGCGCGATCACCGGCACCGCCAGCTCCTTCGCCAGCAGCTTGAGCGCCCGCGAGAACTCGCTGATCTCCTGCTGCCGGCTCTCGACCCGCTTGCCGCTCGACATCAGCTGCAGGTAGTCGATCACGATCAGCTTCAGGCCGATCTTCTGCTTCAGCCTGCGGCACTTCGCCCGGATCTCGACGAGCGTCATGTTCGGACTGTCGTCGATGTACAGAGGCGCGTCGTTGATCCGCCCCCGGGTCGCGGCGATCTTCGTCCAGTCCTCGGGGCTGAGGCGTCCCTTGCGCATGTCCTGCATCGAGATCGTCGCCTCGGCGGCCATCAGCCGCATCGCGATCTCGCTCTTGCCCATCTCGAGCGAGAAGAAGATGGTCGGCATGTTCGCTTTCACGCTCGCGCTCCTGGCGAAGTCGAGCGCGAGCGTCGACTTCCCCATCGCGGGTCGTGCGCCGACGATGATCATCTGACCCGCATGGAGGCCGTTCGTCAGCTCGTCGAGCCCCCGGAACCCGGTGGGGACACCGGTCAGCTCGCCGTCCCGGCCGCTCGCCGCCTCCATCTCGTCGATGGCGATCGTGACCGCCTCCGACAGGGGCGCGTAATCCTCTGAGGCGGACTCCCGCGCGATGCCGAAGACCTCCGCCTGGGCCTGGTTGAGCAGGTCCATGGCGTCGCCCTGCGCCTCGTACCCCATCTGGGCGATGTGCGTGCCGGTCTCGACGAGGCGCCGCAGCACGGCCTGCTCGGCGACGATCTGCGCGTAGTAGCCCGCGTTCGCGGCCGTCGGCACGATGTTCGTGAGCGTGTGGAGGTAGGCCTCGCCACCGGCCCGCTGCACGTCGCCGGTGCGGGCGAGCTCGTCGCCGACCGTGATCGCGTCCGTGGGCTCCCCGCGGGAGTACAGCGCCAGCACGGCCTGGAAGATCACCTCGTGCTTCGGCACGTAGAAGTCCGCCCCGACGACGACCTCGAGCACGTCCGCGACGGCATCGGTCGACAGCAGCATGCCGCCGATCGCGCTCTGCTCAGCCAGCAGGTTGTGCGGAGGGGTGCGCTCCTTCTTGCGGGTCTGCTGCTCGTCCCACGGGCCGGACTCGACCTCCCACTCGGTCATCGACATACCGATCCGGATCCCCTCCCGACACGCTGCGACTCGGCGGCAGCGCCGCCGTCCTCATCCCCCGAGGTGTAGCACCGGGCCCGGACATCCCGCCCGAGCACCGGGACAGCAGAACCTACGGGACGGCCTGTGCGCGGCCTTGTGGACGACGCGCGCGGGAACGGGTTGTACCCATGTGGAATCTCTGTGGAGAACCCCGCTGCTGCGAAGCTGCGAGTAGCCCGAAATCCAATGCTCACCAGGAGCTCAGCAGTCCACAGGTCGCCCTGGGGATAAGTAGCAGAAGGAAAATCTTGACCGTATCCGGTCGGCGTGTCGGCAAACGTGCGCAGGCCTGCGGGTGAACTCGCGAGGGCGATCACCACGCTGCCAGAGGCCTCCGACAGCGGCTGCACCGTCGCCGCCGGAGGCCGTGGGAACGACGAACGGCGCCGGTCCCGTAGGGGATCGGCGCCGTTCGTGTGCAGCGGTTCAGCGCTTGCCGACGACCTCCAGCGTGATCGACGCGGTGACGTCGTCACGGAGGCGGACGGTGGCCTCGTGCGTGCCCGTGGCGCGCACCGGGGAGGCGAACTCGACGGTGCGGCGGTCGATCGAGCCGAGTCCCGCCTCGGTCACGGCGTCCGCGACGTCGGCCGTCGAGACCGAGCCGAAGAGCCGGCCGGCCTGTCCGGTGCGGACGGCGATCCGGATCGGCTGCGCCTCGAGGCGGGCCTTGCTGGCCTGCGCCTCCTCGAGCGATGCGGCCGCGCGCGCCGTACGTGCCTTGGCGATCGCGTCGACCTGCTTCTGACCGCCGCGCGTCCACGCGGTGGCGAAGCCCTGCGGCACGAGGTAGTTGCGGGCGTACCCGCCCTTCACCTCGATGATGTCGCCTGCGCTGCCGAGGCCGGAGACCTCGTGCGTCAGGATCAGCTTGGTGGTTGCCATCTGTCCAGCCCCTTGTCTAGCGGCCGGAGCCGGAGTAGGGGAGCAGCGCCATCTCGCGTGCGTTCTTGACCGCACGGGCGATGAGCCGCTGCTCCTGCACCGAGACGCCGGTGATGCGTCGAGCACGGATCTTTCCCCGCTCGGAGATGAACTTGCGGAGGGTCGCGACGTCCTTGTAGTCGATCAGCCCGACCTTGATGCGCTTCGCGGGAGCGACGGGCTTGCCGCCCTTGGTCCGCGGCTTGCGGCTGTCGCCGCGCGACTTGCCTGCCATGAGGATTCCTTTACGTCAGAAGAACTGTTGAAGGTGAGAGACCTAAAAAGGGGTCTCGTCGTCGTAGGCGCCCGGAGCGCTCCAGCCGTCATTGCCGCCGCCGGACGAGCCGGAGGAGGAGCCACCCGAGGGGGCACCCCACGGGTCTGCCTGGGGCTGCGACTGCTGCGGACGACCTCCGCCGCCACCGCCGTTGCCGCCACCGACCTGGCCGCGTCCCCCGCCACCGCCGCTGGCGCGGGTGACCTGCGCGGTCGCGTAGCGCAGCGAGGGGCCGATCTCGTCGACCTCGAGCTCGATCGAGGTGCGCTTCTCGCCCTCTTTCGTCTCGTAGGAGCGCTGCTTCAGCCGACCCGTCGCCATGACGCGCGACCCCTTGGTCAACGATCCTGCGACGTGCTCGGCGAAGTCCCGCCACACGCTCGCGCGGAGGAACAGCGCTTCGCCGTCCTTCCACTCGTTGCTCGCGCGATCGAAGTTGCGCGGCGTCGAGGCGATCGTGAAGTTCGCGACCGCGAGCCCGTTCTGCGTGTAGCGCAGCTCGGGGTCGCTGGTCAGGTTGCCGACGACCGTGATGATGGTCTCGCCTGCCACGACCGACTACCTCGCGGAGGCGGGACGGGGCGTGCGGGGGCCGCGGGAGCCGCGCTCGGGACGCTCGCTGCGCTCGGGCCTGGGCTCGCCTGCGTTGTCGTTGGGCTTGCCGACCTGGGCGACCGCCTCGTCCGCGCGCAGCACCTTCGTGCGCAGCACGGCCTCGGACAGACCCAGCTGCCGGTTCAGCTCCTGCGCCGTGGCGCTCGTCGCGGTCAGCGCCACCACGGCGTAGATGCCCTCGGTGTGCTTGTCGATCTCGTACGCCAGCCGGCGACGGCCCCAGATGTCGACGTTGTCGACCGTGCCGCCGTCGTTGCGGACGACACCCAGGAACCGATCCAGACTGGGCGCGACGGTCCTCTCGTCGATGCTCGGGTCGAGGATGACCATGAGCTCGTATTTCTGCGTCACTACCCCACCTCCTCTGGTCTCAGCGGCCACGGGCTGTCCGTGGCAGGAGGGTGTGAACCGTTGCGTGGGCATGCTGACGCCGCCCGGGCAACCTTGAAAGGGTAGCCCATACGGGGCACGGCCCTCTCGCCTCCAGCTCGGGATCCAGCGTGGTTGCATTTCGCAGGTTTCATAAATCCGGGGATTCGGCCCGCGAACACGCGATCAGGTCCGAATCCCGTGGGCCGAATCCCCGGATTTATGCACACTCACGTGGATCGGGAAGCCCACCACTCGCGGAGGCGGCGCTTCGCCTCCTCCTCGCCGAGGGGGCCCTCGTCCATGCGGGTCTCGAGGAGGAAGCGGTAGGCGGCGCCGACCACTGGTCCGGGCTTCAGTCCCAGCTCGCGCATGATCGCCTCGCCGTCGAGGTCGGGGCGGATCGAGTCCAGCTCCTCCTGGTCAACCAGCTCGGCGATGCGCTGCTCGAGGTCGTCGTACGCGGAGGCGAGCCGCCGCGCCTTCCGCTCGTTCCTCGTCGTCACGTCGGCGCGGGTCAGCAGGTGCAGCTGCGGCAGCAGCTCGCCCGCGTCCCGGACGTAGCGGCGCACCGCGGAATCGGTCCATGCGCCCTCGCCGTAGCCGAAGAACCGCTGGTGCAGCTCGATCAGCGTCGCGATGCGATCGACCTCGATGTTCGGGAACCGCAGCGCCTTCAGCCGCTTGCGGGCGAGCTTCGCGCCGACGATGTCGTGGTGGTGGAACGTGACGAGGCCGCCCGCCTCGAAGCGCCTCGTCGCCGGCTTGCCGATGTCGTGCAGCAGCGCGGCGAATCGCAGGACCACGTCGGGAGCCTGCCCGGGGAACCGCTCGTGCTCGAGATCGATCGCCTGCTGCAGCACCTGGAGGCTGTGCTGGTACACGTCCTTGTGCCGGTGCTCGCCGTCCCTGGTCAGGCGCAGCGCGGGCACCTCGGGCAGCACCCGGTCCGCGAGACCGGTCGCCACGAGCAGCTCCAGCCCTGCGCCCGGCCGGTCCGCCGAGAGGAGCTTCACGAGCTCCTCCCTGACCCGCTCCTGCGAGACGACGTCGATGCGCTCCGCGAGCGCGGTCATCGCCCGCACGCCCTCGTCGTCGAGCACGAAGCCGAGCTGCGAGGTGAAGCGCGCGGCGCGCAGCATCCGGAGGGGGTCCTCGTCGAAGGACTCGACGGCGGGGGACGGCGTCGTCAGCCGGCGGTCGAGCACCGCGGCGATGCCGTCGGAGGGGTCGACGATGGTGAGGGACGGGAGACGCACCGCGATCGCGTTCATCGTGAAGTCGCGCCGGCGCAGGTCGCCGTCGAGCGTGTCACCGAAGACCACCTCGGGCTTCCGCGACGACGGGACGTAGGCGTCCTTCCGGTACGTCGTGACCTCCACCGCATCGCCGGAGACCCACACGGCGACCGTGCCGAAAGCCCGCCCGACGTCCCACATCGCGGACGCGATCGGCTTCAAGATCGCGGCGGACTCCTCGGGCCTCGCCGAAGTGGTCAGGTCGAGGTCGTGGACCTCCCGGTCCAGCAGCGCGTCGCGGACGGGCCCGCCGACCAGCGCGATCTCGTGTCCTGCGGCCTCGAAGGCGTCGACGACGCGCCGCACCGACTCCCGCTCGGCGAGCGCGGTCAGCCGCGGCATGGCAGCGGCGACCGGATGCATGCCGCCCAGCCTATGGACCCGGCAGGCCGTGGAGGCAGGCGCGGCGTCCCCCGCTCGGGGGAGCGCTTCCGTACACTCGCCCGCATGTCGGAGCCCCCCGCGCGCGCCACCGACATCGATCGATGAGCGTTCGCCGCCTTCTCGCGGCAGCACTCGTCGCGGCGATCGCGGTGGTGGGGCTGGTCGCGCAGCCGGCCGTGGCCGCGACCGCCTCCCCGACGTTGACGGTCGCTCCGAACGGCGGCGGGATCATCCGCGACGACCGCGGGCTGGGCGTCGGCGTCACGGTGTCGAACCCGGGCACGACAGCGCTGCCGAAGGGCCGGTTGACGTTCTCGCTGGACGACGCCCCGGTCGCGAACAGCGGCCTGCTGCTGAGCTCGATCGCGACGCCGCCCGAGCAGCTGCAGGGGAAGCTCGCCAGCGCGGCGGCCGATGTTCCCGTCCTCGACGCCGGCGCGAGCAGAGAGGTGCGGGTCACGCTGGGTGAGAAGGATCTGGCCCTGCTCACCGGCACCAGTGGTGCCAGGCGCATCTACGTCCAGTACCAGCCGACCGGCGGAGCGCGGAAAGTCGCCGTGTCCTCGATCGTGAAGATCGCGAAGGGGTCGACCGCGCAGGTCGGATTCGGCGCGGTGATCCCCGTGCTCGCGCCTGCTGGGACGACCGGCGTGGTCGACACCGCGACGCAGCTCGAGCTCACCGGACCCGAGGGGGCCTGGAGCCAGGCGCTGCGTGCGGCCGAGTCGTCGCCGTCCGCCACGATCGCGCTCGACCCCGCCGTGATCGCCTCGATCCGGCTGGCGGGCGACGCCGCGCCTCCGGAGGCGACCGGGTTCCTCGACGAGCTGAGCCGACTGCCCAACGAGACGATCCGCCTGCCGTACGCCGACGGCGACGTGACGCTCGAACGGGCCGCGGGCGTGCCGAAGACGATCGCGCCGTCGAGCTTCGCCGGCGTGCTGCTGCCGACGAGCGTCACGGACGGTTCGACCCCGGCGCCGACCGCGACGACCGGAACGGTCTCCACCTCGGTCGCCGATCTCACGGCGTGGAACTGGTCGGACCAGACCGTGGGATGGCCGGTGCCCCACACCGCCGGCGCCGCCGACCTGTCGATGCTCGGCACGGCGGGCGCGACGGTCCTCCTCCCCTCCGACGACATCGCCGACACCCCGGTCCGCAAGACGGTCGGCCCGTTCGCGACGGTCGGCGGCACGAAGGTGCTCGTCGCGGACGCGACCGCCTCCTCCCTGCTGGCCACAGCCGTCGCAGGCGGCGCCCGCGGTGATGCGGCGCTCGCGACGCTGACCGGTGTGCTCGCGACCGCAGCGGTCAGCGGCGAAGCGACGGCGATGCTGGCGACGATCGGTCGAACGACCGACCCCGCTCGCCTCGACCGGGTGCTGTCGATCATCGATCGGCAGTCGTGGGTCCGGGGCCGCTCGCTCGCGCAGCTCGCGACCGGCACGCCGACCGCCGTGCAGCTCCGCCCGCACGCCGTGTCCGCGTCCCGCGTCGGTGTCGCGCGGTCGCTCCTCGCCGGCGAGCGCCGCGTGCGGGAGCTGGGGAACGCGATCACGACCGGAGCGGACACGGTGACCGCACCCGAGCGCCTCGCGCTGCTCGGAGCGCTGTCCTCCTCCTGGCGGGGCGACGACACCGGGTGGCTGACGGCGACCAGCGCTGTGACCGGCGGATTCAGCGAGGTCCTCGACAAGGTGCAGCTCCCACCCCAGTCGCCGCCGAACTTCATCGGCAGCGACGGGACGCTCCGCGCCTACGTCACCAACGATCTGCCCGTCCCGGTCACGGTCGTGATCCATGCCAGCGCCAGCAACGGAGCCGTGCAGTTCACCGGCACCGCCGACGTCACGGTGACGGTGCCTGCGCGCTCGCAGGCGAGGGGCGAGCTCGGCGTCCGGACGATCCGCAACGGCAGCACCGACCTGACGCTGCGCCTCACGACCCCCGGCGGCGTCGCGATCGACACCCTGGTCGCCGAGGGGGCGACGGTGCGCGCGGGCTTCGACACGATCATCGCCATCGGGCTGCTGAGCGCGCTCGGCCTGCTGCTCGCCCTCGGCGTCTACCGGAACGTGAAGCGCCGCAGGCAGCCTCGCGCGGTCACCGCGTGAGCACCGGAGTCGGCCGGGCGAGCGCGCTGCTCGCCTCCGGCACGATCGTGTCCCGGATCCTCGGGTTCACGCGCACCCTGCTGCTCACCGTCGTGCTCACCGGGCAGAGCACCGTCATCGGCAACGCGCTGACCCTCTCCAACCAGATGCCGGTGAGCCTCTACGCGCTGATCGGCGGCGGACTGGTCAGCGCCGTGCTCGTCCCGCAGACGATCCGCGCGAGCCGCGGCGCCGACGGCGGCATCGCCTACATCAACAAGCTCGTCACCATCGCGATCGTCGCTATCGGCTCCCTGACCGTCGTGCTGACGATCGCGGCACCGCTGCTGATGCGCCTGACCGTGAGCGATGAGGCGACCTACGCCGTCGCTGTCCCGTTCGCCTACTGGTCGATGCCGCAGATCTTCTTCCTCGGCATGTACGCGGTGCTGGGCGAGGTGCTGAACGCCAGGAAGCGGTTCGGGGCGTACACCTGGGCGCCCGTGGCGAACAACGTCGTCGCGCTCGCCACGCTCGCCCTGTTCCTCGTGCTGTTCGGCACCGTCTCCCAGTACGCGGAGGGTCCGCTCCCTCCGGCTCAGACCGCGGTGCTCGCGGGCGGCGCCACGCTGGGTCTCGTCGTGCAGGCGCTCACGCTCGCACTCGTCTGGCGCCGCGCGGGACTGCACTTCCGGCCGGACTTCCGGTGGCGGGGCGTGGGCCTCAAGGCGACCGGGCTGGCCGCCGGGTGGACATTCGCGATGCTGGTCCTCACGCAGGCCGCGGGGTTCCTGCAGAGCTTCGTGGTGAGCGGCGCGAGCGGTCTCGGCAACGCGTCGAGCTTCGCGCTCTCCAACGCCTGGCTGCTGTTCATGCTGCCGCACTCGATCATCACCGTGTCGCTGGCGACCGCGTTCTACCCGCGGATGAGCGAGCACGCCGCGGAGGGGGACACCGCAGCGGTGCGGGACGACCTCAGCACCTCGCTGCGCACCGTGCTCTTCGCGATCGGGCTCGCCGTCGCCGTCCTGCTCGCGGCCGCCCTGCCGGTCAGCGCGATCTTCAGCCACTCGTCGGAGGAGGCCCGTGCCACGGCACCGGTGCTGATCGCCTACGTGCTCGGCCTGCTGCCGTTCACCGCGCTCTACCTGGTGCAGCGGACCTTCTACGCGCTGGCGGACACCCGCACACCGTTCCGGTTCACGATCGCCCAGCTGAGCGTCGTGGTGCCGGGCATCCTGCTCTGCTCGCTGCTGCCCGACCAGTGGAAGGCGACGGGGATCGCGGCCGTGATCTCCATCGGCGGGACCGTGCAGCTCGTCGTGGCCGTCGTGCTGCTGCGGCGCCGGCTCGGTCGCCTGCTGGACCCGCATCTGGCGGGCACCATCCGACGCGTCGCGACCGCCGCGCTGCCCGCGCTCGTCGTCGGCGTGCTCGCGCTCGCGGCCGTCGGCGGGTTCACCGGCAGCTGGGCGACGTCCGACCGGTGGGGTGCAGCGCTCGCCGCGGTGATCGTCGCGCTCGTCTGCACAGCCGTCTACGGCGGCCTGATGGCCGTGCTCCGAGCCCCGGAGATCGGCCTCGCGACCGGCCTCGTCCGTTCGCGGATCCGCCGATGAACGGCACTGCTTCAGGGGCGTTCCGCCCGCTGCCCGGCTGGAATAGCGTCATCGCGGTGGCCGTTCCACCTCCCGTGACCCAGAACGAGGAGCGAGACGTGCGTCAGGTGATCATCATCGGATCGGGTCCTGCCGGCTACACGGCCGGGATCTACGCGGGGCGCGCGCAGCTCGCGCCCCTGCTCATCGCGAGCTCGGTCGAGGCCGGCGGCGAGCTGATGAACACCACCGACGTCGAGAACTTCCCCGGCTTCCCCGACGGGATCATGGGTCCCGACCTCATGGACAACATGCTCGCGCAGGCGAAGCGGTTCGACACCGAGGTCGTGCTCGAGGACGTCACAGCGGTCGAGCTCGAGGGCGACGTCAAGCGCGTCCACGTCGGCGAGGGCAAGTCCCACAAGGTCTACGAGGCGCTGACGGTCATCCTGGCCAGCGGATCCGCCTACCGCCGTCTCGGCGTCGAGGGCGAGGACCGGCTGTCCGGCCACGGCGTCTCGTGGTGCGCGACCTGCGACGGGTTCTTCTTCCGCGGCAAGGAGATCGCCGTCGTGGGTGGCGGCGACTCGGCGATGGAGGAGGCGACCTTCCTCACGAGGTTCGCCGACAAGGTCACCGTAATCCACCGCGGCGACTCCCTGCGCGCCTCGAAGATCATGCAGGAGCGGGCCCTGAACGACCCGAAGATCGAGATCGCCTGGAATTCGAAGATCGACGAGATCGTCGGCGACGACCTGGTGAACGGCGTGCAGCTCACCTCCACGAACGGAGGCGAGGACCGGCGCCTGGATGTCGACGGCGTGTTCATCGCGATCGGCAACGACCCGAGGACCGAGCTGGTCGAGGACATCCTCGAGCTGACGCCCGAGGGCACGATCAAGGTCGACGGGCGGTCCTCCCGCACCTCGATCCCCGGTGTCTTCGCCGCGGGCGACGTGATCGACCCGACCTACCGCCAGGCGGTCACCGCCGCCGCATCCGGCACGATCGCGGCGCTCGACGCCGAGCACTACCTCGCCGCCCTCCCCGCCGAGCTGCTCGACCGTGCGAAAGGCGACGCGAAGCCCGGCGAGGCACCCGCTGCCGGCGCCTCGTTCGACCCGGCCGGCCAGCTGGTCGGCCGGGCGTAGAGTTCGACCTCGTCCACCTGTCTATTGGAGTGATGGCGCGATGCGCGAAGTGACCGATGCGACGTTCGAGCAGGACGTCCTCAAGTCCGAGAAGCCGGTCCTGGTCGACTTCTGGGCGGCCTGGTGCGGACCCTGTCGCCGGGTCGGACCCGTGCTGGCGGAGATCGCCGAGGAGCACGCCGATAAGATCGAGATCGTGAAGCTCAACGTCGACGAGAACCCCGAGACGGCGCTGAAGTACCAGATCACCTCCATCCCGGCGATGAAGCTGTACCAGAACGGCGAGGTCGTGAAGACGGTGATCGGCGCGAAGCCGAAGCCCGCCATCGAAGCCGATCTCGCCTCCGTTCTGGCCTGACAGCCCCCACCTCTGCGCTGATGCGTGCGTGCCGGCACTGAGCCGGGACGGCGGGTGGGGGCCGGCACCCGGCAGGACGAATCGCCTTCAGCAGGACGAATCGTGTCTTGGATCCCTCCTGCTCCTGTGCATTCGTCCTGCTGAAACGATGCACCGAGGACTGCGATGAGCGACCTGCGCCCGATCGGCACCGATCTCGACCCGTGGCATGCCACCTACGCCGAGCGGGCATCCGGCCTGGCCGCCAGCGAGGTGCGCGCCCTGTTCGCCGTCGCCTCTCGCCCCGAGGTCGTCTCCCTCGCAGGAGGCATGCCGTACGTCAAGGCGATCCCGCGCGATCTCGTCGCCGGCGCGATCGATCGGATGCTGCTGACGAGCGCTCCGCAGGCCCTGCAGTACGGCTCGGGTCAGGGCCTCCCGCGCCTCCGCGAGCACATCGTCGAGGTGATGGCGGAGGAGGGCATCCGCGCCTCCCCCGACGACATCGTGACCACGACCGGCTCGCAGCAGGCGATCGACCTCGTGACGAAGCTGTTCATCGACCCGGGCGACGTGATCCTGGCCGAGGGGCCCAGCTACGTCGGTGCGCTCGGCGTCTTCACGTCGTACCAGGCCAAGGTCGTCCACCTGCCGATGGACGCCGACGGCCTCGTGCCGGAGGTGCTCGAGGCGGCGATCCTCGAACAGCGCGCTGCCGGTCGCACCGTGAAGTTCCTCTACACGATCCCGAACTTCCACAACCCTGCGGGCATCACGCTGTCGGCCGAGCGCCGACCGAGGGTGGTCGAGATCTGCAGCCGGCTCGGGGTGCTGATCGTGGAGGACAACCCCTACGGGCTGCTCTGGTTCGACGAGCCGGCGCCGCCCCCGCTGCAGACCCTGAACCCTGACGGGGTCGTCTATCTCGGCTCCTTCTCCAAGACCTTCGCGCCCGGGTTCCGCGTCGGCTGGGCGGTCTCGCCGCATGCCATCCGCGAGAAGCTGGTGCTCGCGGCCGAGTCCGCGATCCTGTCGCCGTCGAGCTTCAACCACTACCTGATCGCCGAGTACCTGGAGACGGTGGACTGGCGGGCGCAGATCGCCCGCTTCCGTGACGTGTACCGCGAGCGGCGCGACGCGATGCTCGCGGCGCTGCACACGTACCTCCCGAACCTGACCTGGAACGAGCCGAACGGCGGCTTCTACATCTGGGTCGGGCTGCCGGAGGAGCTGCACTCGAAGCAAATGCTGCCCCGAGCCGTCCGCGAGCTCGTCGCCTACACCCCCGGTACCGGCTTCTACGCGGACGGCTCGGGAGGCCGCGAGATGCGGCTCTCCTTCTGCTACCCGACGCCGGCGGACATCACCGTCGGCATCCAGCGGCTCGCGACCGTGGTGAACGGGGAGCTCGAACTGGTGCGCGCCTTCGCGGGAACCGGGTCGCTGGCGCCGCGCCGGGACGACCGGTCGGTCGGCGCCCCGCCGCCCGACCTGCAGTGACCCACCCGAGGAGGATCCCGTGACTTCAACGACGACCGTCGTGGTGCTGTCGGGCGGCATCTCGCACGAGCGGGATGTCTCGCTGCGCTCCGGGCGACGGGTCGTCGACGCGCTGTCCCGCCTCGGGTGGCACGTGACGACCGCGGAGCCGGACGCGAAGCTGCTGCCCGCGCTCCTCGAGCAGCGACCCGATGTCGTCTGGCCCGCGCTGCACGGGGCGAGCGGCGAGGACGGCTCGCTCCGAGCGCTGCTGGACGTGTCCGGGCTCACCTACATCGGCAGCACGGGCCCCTCCGCGCGACTCGCCTGGGACAAGCCGACGTCGAAGCGCGTGGTGGGGACGGCCGGCGGCGACACGCCTGCCTCCGTCACCCTGACCCGTGACGTGTTCCGCGAGATCGGAGCCCGCAGCGCGATCGACACCATCCTCGGCTCGATGCCGGAGGGACTCGTCGTCAAACCCGCCAGGGGCGGCTCCGCGCAGGGCGTCACGGTGGTGGAGAGCGCGGACCAGCTGCCCCGCGCGCTGATGGACGCGTTCACCTACGCCGACGAGGCGCTCATCGAGCAGCGCATCGTCGGGACCGAGATCGCGGTCGGCGTGATCGATGCGGACGGCGGTCCGGAGGCGCTGCCTGCGGTCGAGATCGTGCCGCGCAGCGGGTTCTACGGCTTCGAGGAGCGGTACACCGCGGGTGAGACGCGGTTCTACACCCCGGCGAGGATCGACCCCGCGGCTGCAGCGTCAGCCGGCGAGCTGGCCCTGCTCGCGCACCGGTCGATGGGCCTCCGGCACCTCTCCCGCGCCGACCTCATCGTCGACCCGGACGGCCGCCCCTGGTTCCTCGAGTCGAACGTGATGCCGGGCCTCACCGAGACGAGTCTGCTTCCGCAGGCCCTCCTCTCGACCGGCCGCGACCTCTCCAGCGCCTACGCCGCGATCACCGAGCGAGCCCTCGCCGACGCCTGATCCTCCGTTTTGTAGGCAGAACCTGCCTACAAAACGGAGAATGAGCCAGCGCTCGGACGGGGTTATCTGCGGCGGAGGGCCGCCGTGCGCTGGGCGAGCATGCGCTCGCGCGCCTCGCCCTCCTCCCACTTCTCCTCGCCGATCTCCTCGAGGATCCGGTTCAGGTCGGTGACCGAGCCGAAGTCGATGACGATCCGGCCGCTCTTCGCGTTCAGGTCGACCCGGACGCGGGTGTCGAAGCGGGAGCCGAGCCGGTCGGCGATGTGGTCGAGCCCCTCGTTGCGGCGGCCGGTGGCCTTCTTCGGCTTCGATGGTCCGGCCAGCCGGATCGCAGCGGCCTCGGACTGCCGGACGTTCAGGTCCTCCACCACGATCTTGTCCACGAGCCGGTCCATCAGCTCGGGATCGACGACGGACAGCACCGCTCGGGCATGCCCGGGGGTGATGACCCCCGCGGCGACCTTGCGCTGGATGTGGTCGGGCAGCTTCAGGAGCCGGATCGCGTTCGTGATCGTGGTGCGGTTGCGCCCGATCCGCATGCCGAGCTCGTCGTGCGTGATGCCGAAGTCGTCGATCAGCTGCTGGTACGCGCTCGCCTCCTCGAGGGGGGTGAGCTGCATCCGGTGCAGGTTCTCGAGCAGCGCCTCCTGCAGCATCTGATCATCGGCGGTGTCCTTGATGACGGCCGGGATGAACCGCAGCCCTGCGGTCTTCGCCGCACGCAACCGCCGCTCGCCCATGACCAGCTCGAACTTCGCGCCGTCACCTGAGGCCAGCGGCCGGACCACGATCGGCTGCAGCACGCCGTTCTCGACGACGGACTGCACCATCTCCGCCATGCCCTGCTCGTCGAAGTCGCGACGGGGCTGCTGCGGGTTCGGGCGGATGTCGTCGGGGGACAGCGCGACGAGCCGGAGGCCGGGGACCGCCTGCAGCTCGTCCACCGGCTCGGCAGCGCGGCCGAAGTAGACGTCGGAGGGGCGCGTCTGATCGAGCGGACGGTCGTCGTCGGGCATCAGCAGCGCGCCGATCCCGCGGCCGAGCCGCTGCTGACGGGCCGGCGCGGCTTGTCCTGAGGCTCTCGAAGTGGTCATGCCGCGGTTCCGCGACGAGCGATCTCGCCCGCTGCCTCGAGGTACGACAGCGCACCGGGGGAGTTCGGGTCGTACGTGATCACGCTCTGCCCATGGCTCGGCGCCTCCGAGATCCGCACCGCGCGCGGGATGACGCTGGCGAGCACCTGCTCGGGGAAGTGCTTGCGCACGTCGTCGGCCACGTCGTTCGCGAGGCGGGTGCGCCCGTCGAACATGGTGAGCAGGATCGTCGACACGGTGAGGCTCGGGTTCAGGTGCTTCTCGATCAGATCGACGTTCCTGAGCAGCTGCGAGAGCCCCTCCAGGGCGTAGTACTCGCACTGGATCGGGATCAGCACCTCGGTCGCCGCGACGAACGCGTTGATCGTCAGCAACCCGATCGACGGCGGGCAGTCGATGAACACGTAGTCGAACGGGTCCTCCGCGCTCTGGAGGTAGGCGTTCAGCGCGGTGCGGAGGCGCTGCTCCCGGGCGACGAGCGAGACGAGCTCGATCTCGGCCCCGGCGAGGTGGATGGTGGCCGGCGCGCACCAGAGGGTGTCGAACTCGGGGCTCTTCTGCACCACGTCCGACAGCGGCGCCTCACCGACGACCACGTCGTAGACGCTGATGGTGTCGTGGCGGTGCTCGACGCCCAGCGCGGTGGAGGCGTTGCCCTGCGGGTCGAGGTCGATGGCGAGCACGCGCATCCCCGACTTCGCGAGCGCTGCAGCGAGGTTGACGGTCGTCGTGGTCTTGCCGACGCCGCCCTTCTGATTCGCCACCGTGAAGATGCGGGTGGTTCGCGGCCTCGGCAGCGCGTTGCCGCGCAGGCGAGCCCGTCGCGCGGTCAGGTCCGCGAGCTCCCGCGCGAGCGGTGTCGACTCGTCGAATCCCGACCCTCGCGAGTCGAGCGCTGAGCTGGGTGTCACATCGATCCTCGGGTCTGCAGCGGGCGTCCCCCGAACGGGGGTCAATTCGGCACAGTAGCCACCAGCACGCGCGTTTCGAGGGACGCCATGCCGCGTCCCGCGATCTCGACGCGCACGTCGGCGAGCCGGAGGCGCCGGATCACCCTGTCCGCCTTCGCGAGCTCCGCCTCCACGGCGGCGCCCTTCATCAGCGCGAGGCGGCCCCCGGGTCTCACCAGCGGCACGGTGATCGGCAGCAGGCCGGTCAGGGCGCCGACCGCCCGGGCCGTGACCACGTCGAACCGGCCGGGTGCGGCGTCCTCCGCCCGGGCGCGCTCGACCACGACGTTGTCGAGCCCGAGCCGCGCCGACTCCTCCTCGAGCCATGCCACCCTGCGCTCCATGGGCTCGATGAGCGTCACCTTCAGATCCGGACGGGCGGCTGCGATCACCAGTCCGGGCAGCCCCGCGCCGCTGCCGACGTCGGCGACCACGGCGCCCCAGGGCAGGAACGGCGCCAGCAGGCCGCTGTTCAGCACGTGCCTCGACCACAGCCGAGGGGGTTCGAGCGGGCCGATCAGGCCGAGGACGATCCCGTGCTCCGCGAGGTCGGCGGTGTACCGGCGGACGACGGGGAGCCGATCACCGAAGACGGTGCGGGCTTCGGCCGGCTCCTGCTCGAGGGCGCTGGCGCCGTCCTGAGGCTCTCGGAGGGTCACGCGGGGGTGAGCACGATGTGGCGCTCGGCGCCCTCTCCCTCGGAGTGGGACTGGAGGCCGCGCTCGGAGGCGAGGTCGTGCACGAGCTTCCGCTCGTAGGAGGACATCGGGGCGAGCGGCACGCCCGCCGCCCCGTCGGCGATGGCGGCGACCGCCGAGTCGACGAGTACGGCGAGCTCGCGCGACCGCTGGTCCCTGCTGCCGCCGATGTCGAGCGTCAGACGGGCGAATCCTCCGGTGCGCGTCTGCACCGCGAGCCGGGTCAGCTCCTGCAGCGCGCCGACCGTCTCCGGATCCGAGAGCAGCCGCAGGTCGCCGCCGGTGACCTTCACGGTCGTGCGTCCGCCGTCGTCCTCGATCTCGATGTCGCCGTCGAGGTCGCTGATGTCGAGCAGTTCCTCGATGTAGTCGGCCGCGATGTCCCCGACATCGCCGGCGGCACCGACACCGGCCTCCGCATCGAGGGCTGCCTGCAGGCCGTGCACGTCGTCCTCGGTGGGCGTCGTCGCGTCGGCGCCGTCCTGAGGCCCTCGAAGGGTCATGCTCGTCGTTCTCCCGTGCGCTTGGAGCGGTTGCGACCGATCGGCTGCGTCCGCTGGGTGTTCACCCTCGGTGCGGGCGGCGCGACTTCGGAGGCCTCCAGGACCTCGCCACGACGCTCCCGCTTGCGCTCCGCCTTCTTCGCCAGCCGCGCCTCGCGCGTCTTGGCTGCCTCGCTGCCGGGGGTCGGGGAGTTGCGGATGACGACGAACTGCTGCCCCATCGTCCACAGGTTCGAGAAGACCCAGTAGAACATCACGCCGAGCGGGAAGGTGATGCCCGAGAAGATGAACACGAGCGGCAGGACGTAGAGCAGCATCTTCTGCTGCCGGAACATCGGGCTGGCCATCGTCTCGGGGGAGACGTTCTTCGACATGATCTGCAGCTGGGTGATGAACTGCGTGGCCGTCATGATCACGACCATGATGATGCCGATCACGGACACCAGCGCGACGTTCTCGTTCGCGGTGATCGTCGCGTGCAGCGGGGCACCGAACAGCGAGGACTTGCCGAACGAGGTCGCGAGGGGGACCGAGAGCAGGCCGACGCCGCCCTTCTCCGGGGTCCGCTGCGCGGTCTCCAGCACCTGGAACAGGCTGAAGAAGATCGGCATCTGCGCGATGAGCGGCAGGCAGGAGGAGAAGGGGCTGGTCCCGTTGTGGCGGTAGAGCTCCATCGTCTCCCGGCTCATGGCCTCGCGGGAGAACTGGTCTCGCTTGCCCTTGTACTTCTCCTGGATCTTCTTCAGCTGCGGCGCCAGCTCCAGCATCTTCCGCTGGCTCTTGATCTGTCGCACGAACAGCGGGATCAGGGCGGACCGCACCACGATCACCAGACCGAGGATCGACAGGATCCAGGTCAGGCCGTCGGCACCGTCGAACCCGATCGCGGTCCAGAACGCGTGGAAGCCGACGAGCAGGGCCTCGATCGCCCACTTGAAGGGCCAGAGGACGTAGCCGAAGATGTCAGCGATGCCCATGAGGATCAGCCTCCTGGCTGCTTACCGGCCGAACGAAGCCGTGCGTGGTGATGCGGTACGAGGCGGGCAGTCGCGCGGGCGGATCGTCGACCCCACCGCGTGACCAGGGGTTGCAGCGAAGCACTCGCCAGCCGGCCTGCGCGGTTCCGACGACGACCCCCGACTGCTGCACGGCCTCCATGGCGTAGCGGGAGCAGGAGGGATGGTACCTGCACACATCGCCGTAGAGGGGCGAGACCACGGCGCGGTACAGCCGCAGCAGCGCGATCTCGGCGTTGCGCGGCAGGAGCACGAGGTGATTCATGCGCGTTCCCGCAGCACGCCGACGAGTCGGCGCACCTCTCCATCGATCTGGGTGAAGTCCGCCGCAGCGGCGGACGGCAGCGCCCGCAGCACCACGTCGAGCCCCTCGACGTCCTGCGCGAGCGCCCAGCCGACCGCTTTGATGCGACGACGGACGCGGTTGCGGACGACCGCGTTCCCGACGTTGCGAGCGACGATCACGCCCATCCGCAGCGGCGCGCCAGGCGCGGACCGGTGTCCGTACGCCAGCGTCAGCGACCCGCGAGCCCTGCGGCCCGAACGGACGAGACGCCGGTAGTCGGTCGCCGAGACGATGCGGTTCGCTTTCGCGAGCACGGGGGAGTGGTCGGGCCCCTACGCCGAGAGCTCGGTGCGACCCTTGCCGCGGCGAGCGGAGAGGATCGCCCGGCCGGCGCGGGTGCGCATACGCAGGCGGAAGCCGTGCACCTTGGCCCTGCGGCGGTTGTTCGGCTGGAACGTGCGCTTCGTCACTGCGGTCACCTCGTACGTCTCGGGCGCGCCTCGAACGCCGGAGCCGGCGGGCGCGAAGTCGTCGGGTGCGCACAGACGCGCACCGCGGAACCGAAGCAGCGTACATCATGCCGTCGCGGCCCCCAGGACGGGGTACGAATTCCACAGGTGTGATTCCGGAGTTGTCCCCAGCCCTGGGCTGGTCGTTCCGCGGAGTCGACCGGCGTTTCTCCACACACCGGCAGCCTCGCCTGTGGAGACTTGCCCGACGAAACGAGCGGGCGTTACGGTTGGCCCTCGTCCCTCCGGATCCCCGACCGGAGCAGAGGTCTTGTCTGGCGTTCCGCCGCGCCCGTCTTGCGTTCCGCATGCGACCACAGAGTGGGGAGGACCTGCCGATGACCGATGCCGCCGTGGATGCGTGGAGCAGGATCCGCGCCGCCCTCGCCACCGATACCCGGGTGGGGCCGCAGCTGCACGGGTTCATCAGCCTGGTGGAGCCGAAGGGCGTCATGGCCGGCGTGCTCTACCTCGAGGTGCCGAACGACTTCTCCCGCTCGATGCTCGAGCAGCGAGGCCGGGTACCCCTCGCGGAGGCGATCGGCGGCCTCCAGGACGAGTTCCACATCCACACGTTCGCCGTGACCGTGAACCCCGACATCGTCCCCGACTACGACTCCACGCCCCAGCCCGCACCCGCACCCGCGCCGGTCCCGCCGCCCGCGACGAACCGCGTGACGCCCGCCGCCGCACCGGAGACGCCGGTGATCACCCCCGGCACCGAGTCCCGGCTGAACGAGCGGTACACGTTCGACACCTTCGTGATCGGATCCTCCAACCGGTTCGCGCACGCCGCCGCGTTCGCGGTGGCCGAATCGCCGGCGAAGGCCTACAACCCGCTCTTCATCTACGGCGGCTCCGGGCTCGGCAAGACGCACCTCCTGCACTCCATCGGGCACTACTCGATGGGTCTCTACCCGGGGATCCGGGTGCGGTACGTCTCCAGCGAGGAGTTCACCAACGACTTCATCAACTCGATCGCGACGAACAGGACGCAGCAGTTCCAGGGGCGGTACCGCGACGTCGACGTGCTGCTGATCGACGACATCCAGTTCCTCTCGGGGAAGGACTCGACGCAGGAGGCCTTCTTCCACACGTTCAACACCCTGCACGACCACAACAAGCAGGTGGTCATCACCTCCGACCTCGCGCCGCGGCAGCTGACCGGGTTCGAGGACCGGATGCGGTCGCGGTTCGAGCAGGGCCTCATCACCGATGTGCAGATCCCGGACCTCGAGACCCGGATCGCGATCCTCAGGAAGCGCGCGCAGAACGACCAGCTGCAGGTGCCCGACGACATCCTCGAGTTCATGGCGTCGAAGGTGTCGAGCAACATCCGGGAGCTGGAGGGCACGCTGATCCGCGTCACCGCCTTCGCGAGCCTGACCCGCGCGCCGGTCGACATGGCGCTCGTGCAGACGGTGCTGAAGGACCTGATCACCCTCGACGAGGACAACGTGATCGCCCCCGGCGACATCATCGAGGCCGTCGCCGCCTACTTCAAGCTCTCCACCGACGACCTGTTCGGGTCGAGCCGATCGCAGCAGATCGCCGGCGCCCGGCAGATCGCGATGTACCTGTGCCGCGAGCTGACGAGCCTGTCGCTGCCGAAGATCGGTCAGCTCTTCGGCGGCCGCGACCACACGACCGTGATGTACGCGAACAAGAAGATCAGCGAGCTGATGAAGGAGCGCCGCTCGATCTACAACCAGGTCACCGAGCTGACGAGCCGCATCAAGCAGGAGCAGCGCTACCGCCGCTGACCCCGACCTCGCTAGCGGGGCCCTCCGCTGCAAACGCAACGGTGCGCGCCGTCGTTTTAGCAACAGTGGGCCCCGCTAGCGAGTACCGGTCCGACCGAAGCGGGCGAGGAGGTGCCAGACGCGCTTGGCCGTCTGCGCGTCGACGACCTCCTCGCGAACTGCAGTGCCGAGC
Source organism: uncultured Amnibacterium sp. (assembly GCF_964244015.1). Taxonomy (NCBI): domain Bacteria; kingdom Bacillati; phylum Actinomycetota; class Actinomycetes; order Micrococcales; family Microbacteriaceae; genus Amnibacterium; species uncultured Amnibacterium sp. The sequence continues at coordinate 37,006 of NZ_CAXTHO010000010.1, forward strand.
ACCGCCGGCGTCAGCGTCCGACCATCCGCGACACGGATCGCCGCCGCCGAGATCGCCTCGCCCCTGTACTCGGCGTGCGCGGCGATGTCCTCCGGCGCGAGCGCGCAGCCCGATGCCATTCGACCTTCAGACCGCTCCGCGCGGCGGTCTCCGCGATCGCGCCTCCGCGGAAGCTCGGATCCAGCACGATCGCCTCGAGGTCCTCCGTCAGTCGGACGCCGCCGTGGACGTGGGCCTCGACGTACCGGTCCAACGGGTCGTCCGGCTTCACGGCGTCCAGCGCGGCGATAACTGCGCCTGCGGCATCGACAGTCCCAACCGCCTCCGGTTCGAACACGCTGTCTGGGACGCAGAGTGTTGTCCGGTTGAGCATCGTCGGGCCGAGTCGCAGCACCGCGGATCCGAATCTCGGGGAGGACCCGTACCGATCTCCGGTGCGCCGCAGCGCTCCATACGCCGGCCGGTCCGTGGCGGGCGAACGGTCATACGCACCGTCGAAGAGCCGCGACTCCCACCGCCAGCGATCGCCGCCGCTGAACGCGGTCAGCCCGCCGTTACTCGTCGCCGTCTCGAACTGCGTCCGCCACCGGCCGTCGGACATCAGCGCGTCCAGTACGGAGCGGCCGTCAACGGTCGGGGCGTCTGGCTGAAAGTGGACGTCGACCCCGTAACCAAGGAGCACGCCGACTGTCGACCGCTCCGCCCGGTTCGTCCCTGCCGGGAAGAGATCCACCCCCATGTGAGGGACGTGTGGATAACTCCCCTCCAGCGCCCCGTCCGGGGGCCCCTCGCCCTGGGGCGATGTGGAGGCGACCTCGGCACGTCAACATGGTGGAGCAGGGGACGCGGTCGTCCGTCCGCACGGTTTCGACATCTGACAGGCGTGTAGTTCCCGCCGACCAGGCCGGTGCGCCCGAGTTATCCACAGTGTGCACACCTGTTAAGAGTGTGATTGTCCTTCCCTCTCTCATCCGGCTTCCACTCGATTCCGCGCTGTGGAGGACGACCCCGTGCGGGCGTCATCATCGGCGGGAGCACGCCTGACGGCACCCGCTAGCATGCTCAGCGACGTGATCGAAGGCGTTCCCCGGCACGACTCCAGGGACCTACGGAACAGGGAGTGCGACGGTGCGATTCCACGCGAACAGGGACGTCTTCAGCGACGCCGTCTCGTTCGCCGTCCGTCTGCTGCCGCAGCGCACCACCCTGCCGATCCTCTCGGGCATCCTGATCGAGACGACCGACGACGGCCTGTCCCTCTCGTCGTTCGACTACGAGGTCAGCGCCCGCGTCCGCATCGACGCGCAGGTGGAGGAACCCGGCCGGGTGCTCGTGTCGGGCAAGCTGCTCGCCGACATCGCGAACCGGTTGCCCGGCGTCCCGGTCGAGGTCTCGACGCACGAGAACCGGGTGCTGGTCAGCGCCGGCAGCGCGAAGTTCACGCTGCTGTCCATGCCGGTCGCGGAGTACCCCAGCCTGCCGGCGATCGGCGAGTCCACCGGCGTCGTGCCCGCGGGGACCTTCTCCGGCGCGATCGCCCAAGTCGTGGTCGCCGCCTCCCGGGACGACGTCACGCCGGTCATCACCGGTGTCCAGCTCGAAGCGACCGCCGGCGCGATCTCGCTCACCGCCACGGATCGCTACCGCGTCGCCGTGCGGGAGCTGCCGTGGGGCAGCGACACCGAGGAGACCGTCAACGCACTCGTCCCCGCTCGCACGCTGCAGGAGGTCGGCCGCACGTTCGCCGGCAGCGGCGACGTGAGCATCGGCATCACCCGCGGCGGTGACCGCGAGCTGATCGCCTTCGCCTCCGATCGGCGCACCGTCACCTCGCTGCTGATCAAGGGCAACTTCCCTCCGGTCAAGCGGCTCTTCCCCGACACGACGGAGCACTACGCCGTGATCGGCACGGCCGAGCTGGTCGAGGCCACCCGGCGCGTGCAGCTGGTGCTCGAGCGCGAAGCCGCGCTGCGGTACTCGTTCTCGGCCGAGGGCGTGACGCTCGAGGCCGCCGGCTCCGAGCAGGCGCAGGCGTCGGAGCAGCTCGACGCGGTCGTCGTCGGCGATGACATCGTCGTCTCGCTGAAGCCCCAGTTCCTCCTCGATGGACTCTCGGGCGTGCACGCGGACTTCGTGCGGATCTCGTTCACGAAGACGGAGAATCCGAACAAGCCCGGTCCTGTGCTGATCACCGGCCAGAAGTCGCGGGAGGACCTGGGCAGCGAGGAGTTCCGCTACCTGCTCCAGCCGAACCTGCTGCTGCGCTGATCCCGGCGCACCGCGGGCCCCGAAGTCGAACGAAGAGGACACCAGCATGGAGATCGGTCTCGTCGGTCTGGGCAAGATGGGCAACAACATGCGCGCCCGCCTGAAGAAGGGCGGGATCGACGTCGTCGGCTACGACACCAACCCGGCCGTGAGCGACGTGGCGGATTACGCCGCGCTCGCCGCCGCGCTGCCCACGCCGCGCGTCGTCTGGGTCATGGTGCCCGCGGGGAAGATCACCGACTCGGTCATCGACGCGCTCGCGGACGTGCTGGAGCCGGGCGACACGATCGTCGACGGCGGCAACACGAAGTTCACCGACGACGAGGTGCACGGCAAGCAGCTCGACGCCAAGGGCATCGGCTTCATGGACGTCGGCGTCTCCGGCGGCGTGTGGGGCCTCGAGAACGGGTACGGCCTGATGGTCGGCGGCAGCGACGAGCAGGTCCAGCACCTCATGCCGGTGTTCGACGCGCTGCGCCCCGAGGGGCCCCGTGAGGAGGGCTTCGTGCACGCCGGCCCCGTCGGCGCCGGTCACTACACGAAGATGGTGCACAACGGCATCGAGTACGCGATCATGCAGGCGTACGCCGAGGGCTACGAGCTGCTGGCCGCCTCCGACCGCGGCATCGACGTGCCCGGCACCTTCAAGGCCTGGCAGCGCGGCACGGTCGTCCGGTCCTGGCTGCTCGAGCTGATGGTGAAGGCGCTGGACGCCGACCCCGCCTTCGAGGACATCGACGGCTACGTCGACGACTCCGGTGAGGGCCGGTGGACCCTCGAGGAGGCGATCGACCACGCGGTGCCGATGCCGGCCATCAGCGCCTCGATCTTCGCCCGCTTCGTCTCGCGCCAGGAGCAGTCGCCCGCGATGAAGGCCGTCGCCGCGCTGCGCAACCAGTTCGGCGGCCACGCGGTGAAGGCCGCCGAGGTCGAGAGCGCGCAGCAGCAGCACCCGACCAAGCGATAGCAGTCCGGGTTCACGGATACGGGGATCTCCGCCGGCGCGAGCAGGTCGACGCCGCCCGGATCCGCGGATCCGTGAACAGGACATCCCGCCCATGCGCATCACCTCTCTGAAGCTGACGGACTGGCGCAACTACGAGACCGCCGAGGTCGGATTCGGCCCGGGGGCGAACGTGCTCGCCGGCAGCAACGGCCAGGGCAAGACGAATCTCGTCGAGGCGATCGGGTTCCTGACGACCCTGGGTTCGCATCGGGTCTCGGGTGATGCCGCCCTGGTCCGCGCCGGTGCCGAGTCCGCCGTCATCCGAGCGACCGTGGTCGCGGCCGACCGCGAGGTGCTCGCGGAGGTGCTGATCAACAAGGTGGGGGCGAACCGCGCGCAGCTGAACCGCTCGGCCGTGCGGCCGCGCGAGATCACCCGAAACGTCTCGAGCGTGCTGTTCGCGCCGGAGGACCTGGCGATCGTGCGGGGGGAGCCCTCCGCACGTCGCCGCTTCGTCGATGAGCTGATGGTGCAGCGCACGCCTCGGTTGGCCGGGGTGGTGAGCGACTACGAGAAGGCGCTCCGCCAGCGCAACGGCCTGCTGCGCGGCAGCCGCGG
>NZ_CAXTHO010000011.1:0-40709 GCF_964244015.1 uncultured Amnibacterium sp.
TCCGCACCGCAGGAGACACAAACGTCAGCAATGTCCTGAGACATGACAGTCCTGCCGAAGCTCCTGAGTCCTGCTGTCGTACTCCTCCGGAGGAGGCTCAGGGCAGGACGGGCTGCGAGCCGGTTGCCTGCGCGATGATCGCGTCGACGACCTCGGGCGCGGTGGTGCGGTCGCCGAGCCGGTTCGGCTTCCCCGACCCGTGGTAGTCGCTCGACCCGGTGATGGGCAGCGCGAACCGTGCGGCCAGGCGCGCAGCGACGCGGCCGCCGCCGGAGGTGTTCTCGGGGTGGTCCACCTCGATGCCGAACAGGCCGGCGTCGACGAGCTGCTCCACCTCCTCCTCCGGGATCACCCAGTCGGCACGCGAGGCACCGGGGTGGGCGAGCACGGGGACGCCGCCTGCGGCGCGGATCAGGGCGACGCCGTCGGCGGGGGTCGGGGCGTGGTGCGGCTCGACGTAGCCGCGGCGGGGGTGGAGGACGCCCGCGAACGCGGCGCTCCGGTCCGGCTCGATGCCGAGTGCGACGAGGGCGTCCGCGATGTGGGGGCGCCCCACCGTCGCCCCGGGCGCGGTCTGCGCGACCACGTCCTCCCAGGTGATCGCGTAGTCGACCGAGATCGATTCGACGATGCGGTGGGCGCGCCGGAGGCGGGAGGTGCGGATCCGGTCCGTCTCGGCGACGAGGTCCGCGTCGGCGGGGTCGACGAGGTAGCCGAGCATGTGCACGCTGCGCCACCCCGACCGCGTCGACAGCTCGACACCGGGCAGCAGGCCGATGCCGCCCCGGCGCGCCGCGGCGATCGCATCCGCCCAGCCGGCGGTCGAGTCGTGGTCGGTCAGCGCGATGCCGGCGAGTCCCGCGCGAGCGGCCTGGGCGACCACGGTGCCGGGCGGCTCCGTGCCGTCCGACGCGGTCGAGTGGGTGTGCAGGTCGAACCTCCCGTGCACAGCCATCCCGCAATCGTAGGAGCGGCAGCGGGTCCCTCCGGCCCCGACGCCATCCCCCACGTACCGTTGCGCTCCGTGCTCCGCCGGTTCGTCGCGACCCTCGTCGCCGTCGCGCTGATCGCCCTGCTCGCCCTGGTGGCGTGGCCGGAGGCGCTCGGGCTGCAGCGCGCGCCGGTCGCCGCCCTGGCCGTGTCGTTCCGGGGAGCCGCCGTGCTCGTCGCGCTCGGGCTCGCGGTCGTGCTCACCGCCGTCGGTCACGTGCTGCTCCCCCTCCGGCGGCTGCTGGGCGTGCTCGCCCTGGTCCTCGTCGCCTTCGCCGTCGGCGTCTCGGGTGTCCTGGTCGTCCGCGGCGTCGGGGCGCCGGACATCCCGGTCGCACAGCAGAACGACGTGACGGTGCTCAGCTGGAACACGCTCGGCGACTCGGTGCCGGCCCAGGTGATCGCGCGGGTGGCGCACGAGAATCGCGCGACGGTCGTGACCCTCCCCGAGACGACGGCGGGGCGCGCACGGCAGGTCGCCCGGCTGCTCGCCGCGGAGGGGCAGCACTTCCGGGTGTTCTCGTCGTCCCAGCAGGCGGGGATCCCGTCGCGATCGACCTCCCTCCTCGTCCGCACCTCGCTGGGCGGGTACCGCCGCGTCGCGGGGATCGGGGACACCCACGGCGTACCGAGCATCGTCGTCGAGCCGGCCGAGGGCCAGAACGCGCCGCGCATCGTCGCCGTGCACACGATGGCGCCCTACCAGCCCGACCCGGTCGACTGGCGGGCGGACCTCGCATGGGCGACCGCCCGCTGCTCGGGCCGGAACGTGCTGATGGCGGGCGACTTCAACGCGACCGTCGACCACTTCTCGGGCCTCGGCACCGGCACGGGAACGCTGCGGACCTGCCGCGACGGCGCGCTCGCCACCCGCAACGCCGCGGTCGGCACCTGGCCGACGAGCCTGCCCGCGCTGACCGGGACACCGATCGACCATGTGCTCGCGACGCCGAACTGGGCCTTCACCGGCTTCCGGGTGCTGACCGACGAGGACTCCGCCGGCAGCGACCACCGACCAGTCCTGGCCCGCCTCCGCCCCGCCGGCTGACGTCCGCCGATCCTTCGGATCCTTCGCGGATCCGGAGGAATTCGGCGACACCCCGCGTGGAGTGCTCAGATCGCGGGGTGCCGCCCGGGATCTCCGGATCCGCGAAGCCCTCGACCATGCGAGGCGATGTGGTGGGATCTCGGGGTGAAGATCGTGCAGCGCGGGTCCACCGAGCCGGATTCGCTGTTCGCGGTCGTGCTGCCGGGCAGCGGCTATCCCGCGCTCGCGCCGGCGCTGCACTGGCCGGCGCGGCTGCTCGCGGCGGCGGGCTGGCGCCTCGCGATCGTCTCCTGGACCCCGGAGACGGAGGGAGGCAGCGACCCGGTCGCCTTCGTGGAGGGCGTCCTGCAGCGCGCGGCCGGCGACGACCTGCCGGACCTGCTCCTGACGAAGTCGCTCGGCACGCTCGCGGCGCCGTGGGCCGCGAGGAACGACGTCCCCGGTGTGTGGCTGACGCCGCTGCTCCGCGACGAGGCCGTGCTGGCCGCGCTGACCGGCATGGACGACCGCTCGATCGCCGTCGGCGGCACCGCGGACGGCAACTGGCGGGAGGGCGCGTTCGAGGACAGCGGAATCGCGGTCATCGAGGTGCCCGGCGCGGACCACGCGCTCGAGCTGCCGGACTGGCGGGCGTCGCTCGCAGCGCAGGCGCAGCTGTTCGAGGATCTCGCCGCCCACCTCGGGGAGTAGCCGCAGCCGTGCAGGAGGAGGATGGCGGCATGGCGAGCGAGCAGCAGACCGAGACGGTCGACACCCGGCCGGCCGAGCAGCGGGACGTGGCGGTGCCGGGCTCCTCCGGCCGCGCCGGGATCCCGAAGAGCGATGCGTTCAAGCGCTACATCGCGAGCGGCTGGTCGGACCGGCCCGAGCAGCTGCCCCCGGTCGCACCGCTGGCCGCGGCCGCCGTCGTACGTCGTGCGCGGCTCTCCGAGCGCTACGTCGGCACTCGCCTCGTGATCGAGGCGGGCGAACCGAAGGTCCGCTCGAACGACACCGACTTCCCGTACCGCGCGCACTCCGCGTTCGCCTGGCTGACCGGTTGGGGCGACGAGGCCGTCGCGGGCTCCGTGCTGGTCCTTGAGCCGAACGGCGACGGGCACGACGCGGTCCTGCACTTCCAGCCGGCCGCCGGCCGTGACACCGACGAGTTCTACGCGAACTCCTCCGTCGGCGAGTTCTGGGTCGGCCGCAGGCCGTCCCTGGCGGAGGTGGGCGCCTCCCTCGGCGTCGAGGCGAGGGACGTCGCCGACCTCGTGCGGCACGACGGCGACCTGACGCTCGACGAAGAGGGGCTCGCGCGCGACCTGTCGGAGCTGCGGCTCGTGAAGGACGAAGCGGAGCTGGCGGAGCTGCGCACCGCCGTCGCCGCGACGAAGCAGGGCTTCGACGACGTGCTGGGCGCGCTGCCCCGCATCACCGCGCACGATCGCGGCGAGCGCATCATCGAGGGCGTGTTCTTCACGCGAGCACGCTCGGAGGGCAGCGACCTCGGGTACGGCACGATCGCCGCCTCCGGGCCGCACGCCTGCATCCTGCACTGGACACGCAACGACGGCCCGGTGGTCCCCGGCGACCTCGTCCTGATCGACGCCGGCGTCGAGCTGCCGAGCCTCTACACCGCGGACATCACCCGCACCCTGCCCGTATCGGGCACCTTCACGCCCGTGCAGCGGCAGATCTACGAGGCCGTGCTCGAGGCCGCCGACGCCGCGTTCGCCCTGGTGAAGCCGGGTGCGAGGTTCCGCGACCTGCACGCCGCGGCGATGGACGTCATCGCCCGCAGGGTCGGCGAGTGGGGTCTGCCGATCCTGCCGCCGGAGGATCTGGAGGGCGTCGAGCACGCCGACCGCCGGTACATGGTCCACGGCACGAGCCATCACCTCGGTCTCGACGTGCACGACTGCGCGGAGGCCCGCCGTGAGCTCTACATGGACGGCGTGCTCGAGCCGGGGATGGTGTTCACGATCGAGCCCGGGCTCTACTTCCAGCCCGACGACCTGACGGTGCCGGAGGAGTTCCGCGGCATCGGCGTGCGCATCGAGGACGATGTCACCGTCACGGCCGACGGCTACGAGAACCTGTCGGCCGCGATCCCCCGCACCGCCGACGAGGTCGAGGCCTGGATCGCGTCCGCGAAGCAGCCCTGACCGAGTCGCCCCGCCGCACCACCCGCTGATCGAGGCGGTCGCCCGCGTCAACCCCCGCTGATCGGGTCACATCTGGATACGCCTCCGAGTGGTCTCGAGGCTCGCTGGCGCTCGCACCTCGACCAGCGAGAGAGAAGCAGGCCCGGCCCGCTCGCCCCGCCGCACCATCCGCTGATCGAGGAGGCCGTCCACGGCCGTCTCGAGATCACCAGGAAGTGGGGCGGACGTCCGACCGGGTCCGAGTGGACCAGAGAGCGAAGAAGGCGGGACCCGCTCAGGCGACGGGAGGGAACGGGCCGTCGTCGAAGTTCGCGTCCTGGATCGTCGTGACCTCGGTGGTGCCCTGCGTCCCCCCGAGGATGTTGCGGGCGCGGTTCGCGGACTCGGCCGAGACGACGAGCGAGTAGGTCGATGCGACGACCTGCATCACGCTGCTGAAATCGCGGCGCCGGCGGGACACCGCGTAGGAGATGAGCCCGAAGACCATGCCGAACGCGGCGCCCAGCAGCACGGCGCCCAGCAGGTACCCGGTTCCGGGGTTCGAGCCGGCCGGTGTGAAGATCGTGGTGACGAGCCCGAACAGCAGGCCGAGCCACAGCCCCGAGGCGGCTCCCGCGCCGGCGGCACGGCCCCACGACAGGCGGCCCGTCACGCGCTCGACGCTCTTCATGTCGTTGCCGACAATCGCGGCGCCCTGGATCGGGAAGCCGTCGTTCTCGGCCAGCTTGTCGACGGCGCTCTGCGCCTCCTCGTAGGTGCCGTAGGTGGCGATGACGTCGCCGGTCGGCAGTGCGGGGAAGGCGACCTGGCGCCCGCCGCCGAACAGGCTCTGCGTGTTACTCACGCGTGCAGCATCTCACCATCCGCTGCACGCTTCCATTCCACTCCCTGAGCAGCGACTATGAGGCGGACCGGCGCGGCCCGCACCGACTCGGCCTACCCTTGGCCCGTGAGTACGACGCGCATCTTCGTGGCCCGCCTGGCCGGGTGCGCCGTCTTCGATCGTCAGGGCGACCGGCTGGGCCGCGTCCGCGACGTCGTGGTCGTCTACCGCAGGGCGGCGTCGCCCCGCGTCGTCGGCATGGTGATCGAGATCCCCGGCCGCCGCAGGATCTTCCTCTCCATCGGCAGGATCGTCTCGATCGGCGCGGGCCAGGTCATCACCACCGGGCTGATCAGCGTCCGGCGCTTCGAGCAGCGCGCCAGCGAGGTGCGGGTCGTGGCCGAGATCCTCGGCCGCCGGATCAGCCTCACCGACGGCTCGGGCGAGGCGACGGTCGAGGACGTCGCGATCGAGCAGGCCGGGCCCGCGGAATGGGAGGTCGGCCAGGTCTTCGTGCGGCGCCCGCGCACCGGCCCTGCGCCGTTCGGCCGGGGCGCGACCGCGTTCGTGAAGTGGTCCGACATCCGGGAGCAGGACCAGGGCGGCCGCAGCCAGTCCGCGGCCCAGCTGATCCAGTCGACAGCCGATCTGCCCGCGGCCGACCTCGCCTCCACCCTGCTGGACCTGCCCGAGCAGCGGATGCTCGAAGTCGCCGACGAGCTGGCCGACGACCGTCTCGCCGACGTGCTCGAGGAGATGCCGGAGGAGTCCGGGGTCAAGATCCTCGCCCACCTGAAGGACGACCGGGCCGCCGACGTGCTCGAGACGATGCAGCCGGACGACGCGGCGGACCTGATCGCGAAGCTCTCCGACGAACGCAGCGAGGCGCTGCTCGACCTGATGGAGTCGGAGGAGGCGGACGACGTGCGGATGCTCCTCGCCTACGACCCCGACACGGCCGGCGGCATGATGACGCCCGACCCGATCATCGTGTCCGCCGACGCGACCGTCGCGGAGGGGCTCGCACTGATCCGCCGGCACGAGCTCGCGCCGGCGCTCGGCGCGGCGGTCTGCGTGACCCAGCCGCCGTACGAGCCGCCGACCGGCCGGTTCCTCGGCATCGTGCACTTCCAGCGGATGCTGCGCTACCCGCCGCACGAGCGGCTCGGCAGCATCCTCGACACCCAGACCGAACCCGTGCGCGCGAGCACGTCCGCGGCGGAGGTGTCCCGCATCCTCGCCTCCTACAACCTCGTGCAGGTGCCGGTCGTCGACGAGAACCACCGGCTCGTCGGCGTGGTGACGGTCGACGACGTGCTCGACCGGCTGCTGCCCGACGACTGGCGGTCCAGCGACGCGGACAAGGACGAGCCGCCCCGCGTGAGCACGGACACGGCCGCGATCACGACGATCCCCCAGCGCGTGCCGTCGAGGAGGAGCCCCCGTGGCCGCGCCGGGTAGCCGCAGGGCGAGGCGGGACGTCGATCCGCTGGAGGCGCCGAAGGGGCTGCCGCGGGGGCGCCGCCGACCGACGAGCCGCGACGTGTTCGGCCGGTTCTCCGAGTCCTTCGCCCGCGCGATGGGGACCTCGTCGTTCCTGATCGGGCTGACGGTGTTCGTCGCGCTCTGGCTCGCCTACAACGCCTTCGCGCCGGTGCAGTCGCAGTTCGACCCGATCGGTCAGGGCTTCGCGATCATGACGCTGATCCTCTCGCTGCAGGCCTCCTACGCAGCGCCCCTGATCTTGCTCGCGCAGAACCGGCAGGACGACCGGGACCGCGTGCAGGTCGAGCAGGACCGGCAGCGCTCCGAGCGGAACCTCGACGACACCGAGTACCTGGCCCGCGAGATCGTCGCGCTGCGCCTCCTCGTCAGGGACATGGCCTCGCAGGACTTCGTGCGCTCCGAGCTGAAGTCGCTGCTGGAGGAGCTGGACCGCCGTGAGGTCGCCCGCGAGGCGGTGGCGGTCGGCGCGGACGACGAGGAGCCACCGGTGCGCGAGCCGGGCCGGCGGGGCGCGCGACCGTGACGGACGCCGCGGAGCGCGTGCGCGCGGCCGTCGGCGCGGTGCGGGACCCGGAGATCCGCCGGCCCTTCGCCGAGCTCGACATGCTCGATTCGGTCGAGGTCGTCGACGGCGTCGCCGATGTGCGGCTCAGCCTCACCGTCGTCGGCTGCCCCGCCGCGGACAGGATCGAGCGCGACGTCCGCACCGCGGCCGCCTCGGTCGCCGGCGTGCACGAGGTCACGGTGCACCTCGGGGTGATGGCGCCCGAGCGCCGCGCCGCGCTCTCCGAGCGCCTGCGCGGCGAGCGGAGGAACCCCTTCGGGCCCGGGTCGCTGACGCGGGTCGTCGCCGTCACGAGCGGCAAGGGCGGCGTCGGCAAGTCGACCGTCACCGCGAACCTCGCGGTCGCGCTCGCCCGGCGGGGGCTCGCGGTCGGCGTGCTGGACGCGGACGTGCACGGATTCTCGATCCCCGGCCTGCTCGGCATCCCGCCCGAGACCGCCCCGGTGGACCTCGACGGGCTGATCGTGCCGCCCGTCGCGCACGGCGTGAAGGCGATCTCGATCGGGATGTTCCTGCCGCCCGGCGAGCGGGACGGCGCGGTGGCCTGGCGCGGGCCGATGCTGCACCGGACGCTGAACCAGTTCCTCACCGACGTGCACTTCGGCGCGCTCGACGTGCTGCTGGTGGACACGCCTCCCGGCACCGGCGACGTCGCCATCTCGCTCGGCCAGCTGCTGCCGAGCGCGGAGGTGCTGGTGGTCACGACGCCGCAGGCCGCGGCCTCCGGTGTCGCCGTGCGGTCCGGGCTCGTCGCGGTGAAGCTCGGCCAGCGGCTGATCGGAGTCGTGGAGACGATGTCGCCGGCGCGGCTGCCGGACGGCGGTCTGCTGGACCTGTTCGGCAGCGGAGGCGGGCGGGCCGTCGCCGAGCGGCTGGGCGTGCCGCTGCTCGCGAGCATCCCGCTGTCGAGTGCGCTGCGGAAGGCGGGCGATCTCGGCACGCCGATCGTCGCGGAGGGCGGGGACGACGAAGCCGCCGCGGCACTCGAGGCGCTCGCGACGGCGGTCGTGGGGATCGGCAGGGGCCTCAGCGGGAGACGGTTGCCGCTCCGCCCATGAATGGACCCGGGCGAGCCGATGGACCCGGGCGAGCTTCGCCGGTCTCGCCTGAGCAGGCGAGACCGCTCGACGCCTGGTGGATCAGGTCGCTTCGTCGTCGAACGTCGCGAGCTGCCGGCGCGCCGGCGCCGGCATCACGACGGGCTCCGGTTCGGGTTCGGGCTCCGCGTCCCGCTGCCGCGGCGCAGGAGGCTCGAGCAGCGCGTCCCGGATGATGCGACGCGGGTCGTACTGGCGCGGATCGAGCTTGCGCCACTCCTCCTCGTCGAAGTCCGGGCCCAGCTCCTCGCGGACGCGATCCTTCGCGTCGTCGAGCATGCCCCGTGCCGCCCGAACGAACCGCGCCAGCTTCGCCGCGTAGTCGGGCAGCTTCTCGGGGCCGACGAGGAAGAGCGCCAGGACCGCGATGAAGAGCAGCTTCGTGGGGTCCATCGGGCCAGAGTAGATCGAGAACCGCGTTCTCGGGACCATAGGCTGGGGTCGATGGCAGAGATCGCCGCCCGCTGGCCGTTCGCCGACGCGTTCGTGCCCGAGGACGACGCGATCGACGCGGCCCGGGAGGCCGCCCAGCAGTTCGGGATCGAGCCCGTGTCGCCCGCCACGGGCGCGGCGTTGGCACTCGCGGCCGCCGCGAACCCTTCCGGCTCGATGATCGAGATCGGTACGGGTACCGGCGTGTCGGGCCTGTGGCTGCTGAAAGGCGCTCCGGAGGCGCAGCTCACGACGATCGACGTGGATCTGGACCACCACCAGGTCGCGCGATCCGTCTTCCAGACGGCCGGCCATCCGGCGCGACGGACCCGCCTGATCACGGGCACCGCCGCCGACGTGCTGCCGAGGATGAACGAGTGGGCCTACGACCTCGTCTTCGTCGACGCGGACTGGCGGGGCGTGCATGGGTACGTCGAGACGGCGCTGCGGCTGGTGCGTCCCGGCGGGTCGGTGCTCGTCTCGCACGTGCTGCAGCAGGGCCGCGTCGCGAGCCCGACGAAGCGGGATCCCACCACCGTCGCCTACCGCGAACTGCTGGCCTCGGTGCGGGACCGGGAGGACCTGCTCTTCGGCCTGTCGACCGTCGGCGACGGCCTCCTCCACCTGATCCCCCGCTGACTGCTCCGGGTCGTTCCGACACCGGCGCTGAGCGCCCGGCTCGACGGGCGGGTCAGCGCGGCGTGCCTCGGGAGCATGCGGAACGGGCGCCGCATCAGCGGCGCCCGTTCCAGTGCACTCCGTTCTAGCCGACGGCCTTCGAGAGCGCGTCGCGCAGCTCGGTCGCCTCCGCATCGTTCACGGAGACGACGAGTCGACCTCCGCCTTCGAGGGGCACACGCACGATGATGAGGCGGCCCTCCTTGACGGCTTCCATGGGCCCGTCGCCCGTACGCGGTTTCATCGCCGCCATGCGAGACACCTTCCTTTGGTGAAGTCCGACTCCAGTATTCCACGAGTGTCCGCCACTCCCAAACCCTGATCACCCGACTCCCTGATCAGGGCACGGTCCAGTAATCCTGAACAGGTCCGTAGCAGACCCAGAGCCACAGCGCCTGCAGCCCGATCGAACCGAGCAGGACCACCGCGCGGGCCGGTACGGACCTCGGCGTGATCGCGCCCGCGAGCGGCGCCATCGGCATCAGCAGCCGGAACACGCTCGACTGGGGGAAGAACACCGCCAGCAGGTACAGGGCGTAGGAGGCACCCCAGAGCCGGACCGTGCCGCCGAGCCGCCGGGCCCACGGCGAGAGGAGGAAGGCGCCGAAACCGGCGACGGTCACCACGAGGAACACGGGCGCGACCCAGGACGCGGCCGCCGCGCCGACGACGCGGTCGGCCCAGAAGTCCGCCGCGAACAGCCAGGGCTCGAAGAGGCTGATCGACGACGCGGGCATCCAGAGAGCCCGCCAGGCGCTCTCGGTCGCGAAGTAGGCGTCGGGCCGACCGGTCGCGAGCGCCGCGACGCCGATCCACGCGAAGCCGGCCGCCGCGCAGACGAGGGCGAGCACCGACCCGGCGGCGAGCTGCACGCCCGGCAGCGCCGGCCCACCCCTCCTGGCACGGACGAACCGGATCACGAGCTGCAGGCCGACAGCGAGCGCGAGCGCCAGGATGCCCGGCCGCGTGAACGCGAGCACGAGCGCGACCGGGACCGCGGCGAGGTACCGACCGCGGTCGGCGAGTACCAGCGCGGCGAGCAGGAGGAGCAGGCCGAGCGACTCCGCGTAGGTCGTCTGGAACATGAACGCCAGCGGCGAGCACGACATCAGGGCGACGGCGAAGAGCGCGCGACCCGTCCCGATCCTCGGCAGCAGGAGGGCGCCGAGCAGGACCGCTGCGCCGAAGCCCGCCGCGATGCTCACCGCGAGGGCCGGGACCCTCCAGTCCCCCAGCCCGAACCCGAGGGCCTTCGACAGGTACGGGTACACCGGCAGGAACGCCCACTGGTTCGTATCGACGGTGCCGGAGGTGGTGAGCGGCAGCACGCTCGGGTAGCCGTTCTGGGCGATGAACCAGTACCACTGGCCGTCCCAGGCACTCACGAGGTCGAGGAAGCTCGGGTGCGCGCCGGCCCGGGACAGCGGGGTGGCGAGCGACCAGACCCACAGGAACAACCCCGTCGTGACCACGCGCGACGCGGCGAAGATCAGCAGCGCGGCGCCCCACCAGGGCATTCGAGGCGCGCGGTCGTGCTGCAGTACCACGGACCTCGGCACCGCCGGCGCGGTGAAGGTCATGCGCCGGTCAGCCACGCCCGCAGGCCCGCCTCGACGGCGTGGATCTGGTCGACGGGCACGAACTCGTCGTCGGTGTGCGCCTGCAGCGGGTCGCCGGGCCCGTAGTTGACGGCCGGGATGCCGAGGCCGGCGAACCGGGCGACGTCGGTCCAGCCGTACTTCGGGCGCGGCTCGCCGCCGACCGCCTCGACGAACGCGCGGGCGATCGGGACGTCGAGACCCGGGCGCGCACCGGCGGCGATGTCGACGATCGTCACGTCGAAGCCGGCGAAGACCTCGCGGATGTGGGCGACGGCCTCCTCCGGGGTCCTGGAGGGGGCGAACCGGTGGTTCACCTGCACGACGCACTCGTCGGGGATCACGTTGCCTGCGACGCCGCCCGTGATCGTGACCGCGTTGAGGCCTTCGCGGTAGACGAGCCCGTCCACCTCCACGGACCGCGGCTCGTAGGCGGCGAGCGTCGCGAGGATCGGGGCGGCGAGATGGATCGCGTTGACGCCGATCCAGCCGCGAGCGGAGTGGGCGCGCTTGCCGACGGTGCGGATCTCGGCGCGCAGGTTGCCGTTGCAGCCGCCCTCGATACCGGCGATCGTCGGCTCGCCGAGGATCGCGAAGTCCGCCTCGAGCTCCTCCGGATGCTCGTGCAGCAGGCGGTTCAGACCGTTCAGGTCCTCGCCGACCTCCTCGTGGTCGTACCAGATCCACGTCACGTCGGGCACGGGTGCGGCGAGCTCGGCGGCGAGCTTCAGCTGCACGGCGACCCCGGACTTCATGTCGGTGGTGCCGCGGCCGACCAGCCGACGTTCGCCGTCGACCTCCTCGAAGAAGGTCGGGAGGTTGGCGTTCAGCGGCACGGTGTCGATGTGCCCCGCGATCGCGACGCGGGTCGGGCGGCCGAGCTCGGTGCGCGCGACGATCGTGTCGCCCCAGCGGCGGACGGTGAGGTGCGGCACGGCGCGCACCGCGGTCTCGATCAGGTCGGCGAGCGGCGCCTCGTTCCCGGAGACGCTCTCGATGTCGCAGATCCGCTGGGTGAGCAGCACGGCATCGGCGGTCAGGTCGAGGCCGAGCACCGGCACATCGTACCGAGCGACGCGGTCCGGACGGGTGGACGCCTGGATACCCTGGTCGGATGAGCGATCCGAAGCGGACCGGCTGGGGTCATGGGCTGGCCACCCGGGCGAAGGACGGCACCGTCCTCGACGTCTGGTTCCCCTCCCCCGCGCTCGGCCCGGCTCCCGAGTCCGACCCGCCGCGCGCGCTGGAGGACGCGGAGCACGTCGACGACCTGCGCCGGGTCAGGATCGAGGCGGTCACGGTCCAGTCGTCGCTCGACGACCCGGTCGGGTCGACCGCGGACGCGTACCTCCGGCTGCAGCTGCTGTCGCACCTGATCGTCGCGCCGAACTCGATCTCGCTCGATGGCCTGATGGCGCAGCTGCCGATCAATGCCTGGACGGCACGTGGTCCGATGCTGCCCGTCGATGCGGAGCGGCGCCTGCCGCAGCTGAAGCGCGCGGGACTCGAGATCATCGGGCTGGACCGTTTCCCGCGGCTGACCGACTACGTGCTGCCGGACCGGGTGCGTATCGCCGACGCCTCCCGGGTCCGCCTCGGCGCCCACCTCGCGCCGGGCACCGTGGTGATGCACGCGGGATTCGTGAACTTCAACGCCGGCACGCTCGGCGCCTCGATGGTGGAGGGCCGCATCAGCCAGGGCGTGGTCGTCGGCGATGGGTCCGACGTCGGCGGCGGCGCCTCGATCATGGGCACGCTGTCGGGTGGCGGCACGCAGCGCGTGTCGATCGGGCGGAGGAGCCTGCTCGGCGCGAACTCGGGCCTCGGCATCGCGATCGGCGACGACTGCGTCGTGGAGGCGGGGCTGTACGTGACCGCCGGCACGAAGCTGACCCTCCAGGTCCCCGGCGATGAGCCCTGCGTCGTGAAGGCGGTCGACCTGAGCGGCCAGGACGCCTGGCTGTTCCGCCGCAACAGCCGGACGGGCGAGGTGGAGGCGGTCCCACGCACCGGCCCCGGCATCGCCCTGAACCCCCTCCTCCACGCCTGACCCCGCCGAATCCGGGCGCTTTCGGACAAAGCGGGCGTCCGATCACGCCCCGATGAGCCGAACTCGCCCGGTGTTCGGAGCGGGGCTTCCACCCGCGTCCGATACGGCACCCCCCCGAAGATCCACTCCTCCACAGGCAATGGAGCTCCGCGACACCACGGGATACCCCATGGTCTCGGGTATGCCACCGATCAGAGGCCGCCAGGAGCTGACGCTGACCCGGCATCGCAACGTCGTCGTCTCCGACGACCGGGCGTTGCGTCGAGCCGCGGAGCGCGGCGAGATGACCCGGCTCGCCAACGGCGCGTTCGTATCGACGGCGGTGTGGACGTCGCTGACGCGCGACGAGCGCCACCGGCTCGCCGCAGCCGCAGCGAGCGAGATGAGCGCCACGTTCATCGCGTCGCACCGGACCGCGGCGGTGCTGCTCGAGGTCCCGCTGCTCGGCACGAGGGACGGACTCGTGCACGCGAGGGTCAGCGCCGCCGCCGGCACGCGGACCGAGCACGGCTTCCGGAAGCACGCCGTCGCGGACACGTCCCTGCACCTCACGGAGGTGGACGGGATCGTCACGACGAACCTGGACCGGACCGTGATCGACCTCGCGCTGACCGAGAGCTTCGAGTGCGCGGTGGTCGCAGCCGACTGGGCGCTGAGCCACGGCGCGACGAAGGAGTCGCTCCGGGTCGCGCTCGACGAGCTCGCGCCGAAGCGGGGACGCGTCCGCGTGGAGGCGGTCATCGCCTTCGCGCGCGCGGACTCCGGCTCCGTGGGCGAGTCGTACAGCCGGGTGCAGATCGAACGGTCGGGCTTCCCGTCCCCGCTGCTCCAGGCCGAGTTCTCGGACTTCCGCGGACTGATCGGCTTCGTCGACTTCTACTGGCCCGACTTCCGGCTGATCGGCGAGTTCGACGGCATGGAGAAGTACTCCAAGAAGGAGTTCGTCGGGCAGCGGGTCCCTGCCGAGGTCGTCACCGACGAGAAGGTGCGCGAGGATCGGCTCCGGGCCACACCGACCACGCCGGACGTGTCGCGCTGGATCTGGGCGACGTTGGTCGGGCACGGCGAGCTCGAGCGGCAGCTGCTCGCCGCCGGCCTGCCACGCCTCCGACGAAAGCCGGGCGCTTTCGGCTGATCGGGGCGGGATCGGACGCCCGTATTGTCCGAAAGCGCCCGCCCTGGCGAGCGTGCCCGCGTCAGCGGTGCAGGTGGCGCTCGACCGGGCCCACGTAGAGCTGCTGGGGGCGGCCGATCTTCGTCGTCGCGTCCTGGTTCGCCTCGCGCCAGTGCGCGACCCAGCCGGGAAGGCGGCCGATCGCGAAGAGCGCCGTGAACATCCGCGGCGGGAAGCCCATCGCCTTGTAAAGCACGCCGGTGTAGAAGTCGACGTTCGGATACAGCTTGCGCTCGATGAAGTACTCGTCCTCGAGGGCGATCTGCTCCAGCTCGCGGGCCAGGTCGAGCAGCGGGTCCTGCACGCCGAGCGCCTCCAGCACCTCGTCGGCGCTCTCCTTCACGAGCTTCGCGCGCGGGTCGTAGGACTTGTACACCCGATGGCCGAAGCCCATCAGGCGCACGCCCTCCTCCTTCTTCTTCACGCGCTGCACGAACTTCTCGACGCCCTCGCCGGAGTCGCGGATCTGCGCGAGCATCGTCAGCACGGCCTCGTTCGCCCCGCCGTGCAGCGGGCCCGACAGCGCCGCGATGCCGGCCGAGACGGACACGAACATGTTCGCCTCCGTCGAGCCGACGAGGCGGACGGTGGAGGCGGACGCGTTCTGCTCGTGGTCCTCGTGCAGGATCAGCAGCCGCTCGAGCGCCTTCGACATCACCGGGTCGATCTCGTACGGCTCGGCGTTCGTGCCGAAGTTCAGGCGGAGGAAGTTGTCGACGAACGACAGCGAGTTGTCCGGGTAGAGGAACGCCTGGCCGAGCGTCTTCTTGTGGGCGTACGCGGCGATCACGGGCAGCTTCGCGAGGAGGCGGATCGTGGCGGCCTCGATCTGCTCCGGATCGTGCACCGACAGCGAGTCCTCGTAGTACGTCGAGAGGGCGCTGATACCGCTCGAGAGCACGGTCATCGGATGGGCGGTGTGCGGCAGCGCCGTGAAGAAGCGCCGCATGTCCTCGTGCAGCAGCGTGTGCCGTCGGATCCGCTCGTCGAACTCGGTGAGCTCGGTCTCGGTGGGCAGGTCGCCGTGGATGAGCAGCCACGCGACCTCGAGGTACGTGGAGTGCTGCGCCAGCTCCTCGATCGGGTAGCCGCGGTAGCGGAGGATGCCCCGGTCGCCGTCGATGTAGGTGATCGCCGACCTGGTGGACGCGGTGTTGACGAAGCCGTTGTCCAGCGTCGTCAGACCGGTCGTCCGGGTCAGGCCCGAGATGTCCAGACTCGAGGCCCCGTCCGTGGACGGCAGGATCGGGAACTCGGCGGTGCCGCCGGGGTAGTGCAAGGACGCGGTCTGCAGGGTCGCGGTCGTGCGATCGGCGTCGGTCACCGAGTCAGCCTACCCAGCCGCGAAGCGACGCCGACTTCACGCCTGCGGCGGCAGGACGGAGACGACCGGGTGGTCCTTGTGGATCACGCCGACCTTCGCGGCGCCGCCCGGCGACCCGACCTCGTCGAAGAACTCGACGTTCGCCTTGTAGTAGTCGGCCCACTGCGACGGCAGGTCGTCCTCGTAGTAGATGGCCTCCACCGGGCACGCCGGCTCGCACGCCCCGCAGTCGACGCACTCGTCGGGCTGGATGTAGAGCATCCGGTCGCCCTCGTAGATGCAGTCGACCGGGCATTCGTCGATGCAGGCGCGGTCCTTCACGTCCACACACGGCAGCGCGATCACGTACGTCACTCAGTGGTCCTTCGTGTCATCGACCCGGTCCCTCTGGTCGGTCTCCAGTATCCCACCGGGTTCCGGGGCGGTCCGCTTGCGGGCCCGGCGGGGCCAGCCGACGACCGCCGCTCCCAGCACGGCCGGCGCGATCGTCCACGCGATGCCGGGGACGTTCCGGAGGATCACGGTCGATCCTCCGCTGAGGCCCGGGAGGGACAGCAGCGCCACGGACGCGACGATCCCGACCGCGGCGGCCACGGCGTACCAGCGGGTCGGGAACGCGACCCGGAGGGCGACGAGGAACAGCAGCACCATCGTGAGCGCCAGCACCAGGCCGACGGGCAGGCCGGCGCCCGTCGCCGCGGAGATCCCGACCTGGTGCTTGAACGTGCCGATGGTGCCGACCACGAGCCCGGCCAGGAGGCTCGCGGGCAGACCGATCGCGAGATCGCGTCGAGGGGGCGCGGCTTCCTGCACGTTCCGATCGTCCCCGCCCCAGCCTCGCTTTGTCACTAAGGGCAGGCTAACCTTCCTCTTCGACGGGCGCACGGCCCCGGCCCGCGGAACCCATCAGGAGAGGACGTCCATCGTGCTCACCACCCTGGTCATCGGCTTGCGTGAGGGCCTCGAGGCCGCGCTGATCGTCGGCATCGTCGCCGCGTTCCTGAAGCGGAACGGCCGCGGGCTCGGCGCGATGTGGATCGGCGTCGCCACCGCGGTCGCCGCCAGCCTGGGGGTCGGCGCCGTGCTCTGGGCGCTCGAGTCCACGCTGCCGCAGGCGCAGCAGGAGGGACTCGAGACCGTCATCGGCGCTGTCGCGGTCGTCTTCGTGACCGGGATGCTGTTCTGGATGAACCGCCACGCGCGGGGCATGAAGCGCGAGCTGGAGACCTCCGCCGGCGCGGCCCTGCACGACGGCGGCGCGCTCGCGCTCGCGGTGATGGCCTTCCTCGCGGTGTTGAAGGAGGGGTTCGAGACGAGCGTCTTCCTGCTCGCGACCTTCCGGGCGGCGCAGAACGCGGGCCTCGCGGCGACCGGAGCGGTCCTCGGCATCCTCGCCTCAGCAGCGATCGGGTACGGCGTCTA
Source organism: uncultured Amnibacterium sp. (assembly GCF_964244015.1). Lineage (NCBI taxonomy): Bacteria > Bacillati > Actinomycetota > Actinomycetes > Micrococcales > Microbacteriaceae > Amnibacterium > uncultured Amnibacterium sp. Next base: position 16,855 of record NZ_CAXTHO010000011.1, read on the forward strand.
CGCCGGCGGCGTCCGCATCGACCTCGCCCGCTTCTTCCGCATCACCGGCGCCTTCCTGGTCCTCGTCGCCGCGGGCCTGGTCCTCACCGCGGTGCACACCGCGCACGAGGCGGGCTGGATCCTCGCCGGTCAGCAGCGCACGATCGATCTCAGCTGGCTGGCTCCGAACGGCTCGCTCCGGGGCGCCCTGATCACCGGCATGCTCGGCATCCCCTCCGATCCCCGACTGATCGAGGTCGTGGCCTGGCTCGCCTACGTCGTCCCCGTCGCCCTCTTGGTCTACTGGCCCGCGAAGCGACGTCCCACCGCCGCGGGCGCGCTCCGGCTGCGCTGGATTGTGGCGGCCGCCCTCGGCGCAGCCGCGGTCGTGCTGGCCGCCGCGGTCCCCGCGGCCCCGCAGCCCGCCTCCGGCACCCGCCCGCTGATCGGAGGGGGGACCGCGGAGCTGTCCGGCTCGTCGCTCGTCGTGCGGCAGGGCGGTGCGACGGAGCGGGTGCCCCTGCCGACCGGAACGGCGGCCACCCGGGCGGGCGCCGACGTGACCGAGCGGTCGGCCGACGGATCCGCCGCGGTCGACGGGCCCGCGACCGTGACCCTCGCCGACGTCGCCGCCGCGGCGGGCGGGCGTCTGCCGGTCGGGCTCAACCCGGCGCAGGACCCCGGCCCCTTCACCGCGACCTGGACCGCCACGACCACGACGACGGCATGGACGTCGGGCGGCGTGCTCGTCGACGCGCGGCGCACCGCCGTCACCGTGCTGACGATCACCGGCGGCGGACTCAGCACCGCCAGATCGTTGACGGTCAGCGGCGCCGACGCACCGATGCTCGCCGGCTGGCACGTCACCCCGGCGGCGGCCACGGCCACGGCGGCCGCACTCGTCGCCGCGACCACCGCCGGCCCCGAGCACACGCTCTGGGCCGTGGAGGTGCCCATCGCGCTGCTGATCGCCGCACTCGCCGTCACGCTCACCGCACTCCGGATCCGCCGGCTCGGTCGCGAGCCCGTGTCGGCGCCGAGCACTCCCGCCCCCCGAACCAGGAGCACCCCCTATGCCGTCAAGTGACCGCCGCGTGCGCCTCGCCAGCGCAGCCGTCCTCGTGCCGTCCGTCATCGCGCTGCTCGCCGCCTGCTCGGCCGGGGCCCCCGGTGCGAGCACGGCATCGTCGACCGGCGGCTCGACCGTCGCGCCCGTGTCGAAGGGGGTCTCCCGGGTCGCGATCGAGCTCGTCTCCTCCGGCTCCGGCGACGAGTGCCAGATCTCCCACACGACCGCGAAGGCCGGCCCGGTGACCTTCACGATCACCAACACGAGCGCCACCGGGATCACGGAGGCCGAGCTGATGCAGGGCCAGCGCATCCTCGGCGAGAAGGAGAACCTCGCACCCGGACTCGCGGCCGTCACGTTCACGACGACCCTCACGGGCGGGGACTACGCGGTCGTCTGCCCCGGTGCGACCACCGAGTCGATCCCGTTCACCGTGACCGGCAAGGCCGCCGCGGCCAGCGGCAGCGACGCCAGCACGCTCCTCGCCGCCGGCACGAAGACCTACGGGGACTACGTCGCGAGCACCCTCGGCGACATGGTCACGGCCGTCGAGAACCTGCAGACCGCCGTCGACTCCGGTGACGTCGCCGCCGCCAAGCAGCGGTACGCGGTGGCGCGGCCCTTCTACGAGAAGGTCGAATCCGACGTGGAGGGCTTCGTGCTCCCCGGAACCGACCCGACCGACAACACCGGCAACCTCGACTACCTGATCGACATGCGCGCCTCCAACCTCGACACGGCCGTCGGCTGGAGCGGGTTCCACGCCATCGAGCGCGACCTGTGGCAGGGCGGGAGGATCACGGCCGAGACCAAGCAGTACGCCGCGGACCTCACCACGAACGTGGGGAAGCTCGTCTCGCTCGCCACGACCCTCACCTACAAGCCGGAGGACCTCGCGAACGGTGCGGCCGGCCTGCTGGAGGAGGTCCAGTCCGGCAAGATCACGGGCGAGGAGGAGCGGTACAGCCACCTCGACCTCGTCGACTTCGCGGCCAACGTGGAGGGGGCGCAGCAGGCCTTCGCGAACCTGGAGCCCGGGCTGAAGGCGATCGATCCGACCCTCACGCAGCAGGTCACCGATCGCTTCGCGGCGGTCACGGAGGCCTTGACGAAGTACGAGGACGCGAGCCTGGCGGGCGGCTACGAGCGCTACACGCCGGCGCTCCGAGCGAAGGATGCCGCGTCGCTGAGCAGCACCGTGCAGAGCCTGCAGGAGCCGCTGTCGCGGATCGCCGAGAAAGTGGCGGCCGCCTGAATGACGGATGAGCAGAACGAGACCGGGGACGCGCGGTCGCCGGTCTCGCGCCGCGGATTGATCGCGGGCATCGCAGGCGGCATCGCCGCGGGCGCGGCGGCGGGAGCGGGCACCGCTGCGGCGTTCGCGGGCACGCAATCCCCGACCCCCGCATCCGACGCGGCGTCCGAGGTCGTCGACCTCACCCGCAGCCACCCGTTCTACGCGCAGGCGCATCAGGCGGGTATCGAGACCGAGCAGCAGCGCTACTCCGTCTTCATGACGTTCGATCTGACGAGTCCGCTCCCCTCCGATCTGCAGGTGCTGCTCGCGCGCTGGTCGGGCGCGATCGCGCAGCTCATGAAGGGGCTGCCGATCGGGACGGTCGAGCCGGCGGACGCGAACGCCGTCGCGCAGGACACCGGGGAGGCGTACGGGCTCTCCCCCGCCTCCCTGACCGTCACGGTCGGGTTCGGGCCGGGCGTGTTCGACGATCGGCTGGGTCTGTCGGCCAAGCGGCCGAAGCACCTCGCGACGCTGCCGGAGATGCCGAGCGATCAGCTGCAGGAGGCGTCCTCCGGCGGCGACCTCAGCCTGCAGGCGTGCGCCGACGACCCGCAGGTCGCGTACCACGCGATCCGCGACCTCACCAGGATGGCCCGCGGCGTCGCCGCGACCCGCTGGACGGTGTTCGGGTTCGGGCGCGCCTCCGCCGGCAAGGGGCAGGCGACGCCGCGGAACCTGATGGGCTTCAAGGACGGCACGCGCAACATCAAGGAGGAGGCGGACTTCACGAAGTTCGTCTGGGTCGGCGACGACCAGGCGTGGACCCGCGGTGGCAGCTACCAGATCGCCCGCAAGATCCAGATGAACATCGAGACGTGGGACGCCGACCCGGTCGGCGACCAGCAGGACGTGATCGGCCGCACGAAGGCCGTCGGGGCGCCGCTCAGCGGGAAGCGCGAGTTCGACACCCCGGACTTCGCGAAGCAGGCCGACGGGGCGACGGTGATCCCGCAGCGCTCGCACGTGTCGCTCGCCGCGCACGAGAACAACGGCGGCGTGAAGATCCTGCGCCGCGGCTACAACTACACCGACGGGCTGAACCAGTACGGGCTGCTCGACGCCGGGCTGCTGTTCATCGCGTACGTGAACGATCCGCAGCACTTCATCACCCTGCAGACCCGCCTCGGCGGGATCGACCGGCTGAACGAGTACATCCAGCACATCGGGTCGGGCGTCTTCTTCACCCCCCGCTCCCCGAAGCCGGGCCGCTACATCGGCCAGGAGCTCTTCGAGTAGCGCCGCCGGGCGCCCCTCCTCCCGCGTGCCACTTCGGGCGGCAGGGCGTCGCAGGGGGCTGTGGCACTCGGCTGCCGCACGCGCTACCGTCCGGTGTGCGACGCCGCAGCCTGCCCCTCCTCGCCGCCGCACTGATCGGCGCGCTCGCCCTCGGCGCGCTGCCCGCGGAGGCGTCCACCCACGACCCCGTCGACGGCGGCGCGTCCTCCGGGGACCCGTACTACCCGACGCTCGGCGACTCGGGCTACGACGCCCTCCACTACGACATCGCGCTGCGCTACCGGCCCTCGAGCCGGTCGCTGTCCGCCGTGACGTCCATCCGCCTCCGGCCGTCGATCGCGCTGACCTCGCTCGCCCTCGACCTGCGCGGGCTCAACTTTTCGAGCGCCACGGTCGACGGGCGGCCGGCACGGTTCAGCCAGACCGCGGAGAAGCTGCGGGTGCGCCCCGCGACGCCGCTCGCGCGCGGCCGGGCCGTCACGGTGCGCGTCGCGTACTCCGGCACGACGGGGCGGCCCGTCGACAACACCGACTCGCTGTTCGGCTGGATCTCGACGCCGAACGGTGCGCTCGTCGCGAGCGAGGCGTACGGTGCCCCGACCTGGTTCCCGGTGAACGACAGCCCGGTCGACAAGGCGCGGTACTCCTTCACCGTCACGGTGCCGGAGGGGAAGCAGGCCGTGGCGAACGGCCTGCCGACCGGGCAGCCGGTCACCCGCCGCGGCTGGACCACCTACCGCTACACCGAGACGGCGCCGATGGCGAGCTACCTCGCGACCGTCGACATCGGGGACTACACGATCCACCGGTTCCGGAAGAGCGGGTTGCCGTACCTCACGGCGGTGGACGAGCATCTGACCGGTACCGCCCGGACCGAGTCGCTCGCCGCGATCGCGAAGCAGCCCGCGATCATCGCCTGGTTCGCGAAGCGGTTCGGGCCGTACCCGTTCTCCTCCGCCGGTTCGATCGTGGACTCGTTCGACATCGGCTACGCGCTCGAGACGCAGACGCGGCCGATCTACTCGCCCTCCGCCGACGAGAGCACCGTCGCGCACGAGACCGCGCACCAGTGGTTCGGCGACAGCGTGACCCCGCGACGCTGGAAGGACATCTGGCTGAACGAGGGCTTCGCCACCTATGCCGAGTGGCTCTGGGACGAGCACGCCGGGATCACGACGCTCGAGAAGGAGGTGCAGCGCCTCCGGGACACTCCGGCCTCGGCCGACGTGTGGGGCCGCGAGGTCGCGGACCCGGGCCCCGCCCACCTCTTCGACGACGCGGTCTACGACCGCGGCGGTCTGACCCTCGTGCTGCTGGAGCGGAAGTTGGGCACTCCCGTGTTCCAGCGCATCCTGCGGACCTGGGCGACCACCCACCGGTACGGCAGCGGCACGACGGAAGAGTTCATCGCGCTGGCGGAGCGGCTGTCGCACCAGGACTTGGGCTCGTTCTTCCACACCTGGCTCGACACGACGGGCAAGCCGGCCTTCTGAGCCCGGGCCCCCTCCGGAGTACCCCCTCCGGTCCCGCCCTCCCGAGTCCTTCAGCAGGACGCAGCGCGATCAGCAGGACAGAACGGCGTGTTCTGTCCTGCCGAACGCATCGGGTCCTGCTGTCGCACTCGGACTGCAGGGCTCGTGATTACGCGTCGATGGTCTGGCGCTTCAGCTTCGTCGCCGCGCGGGCACGGGAGTGCTGGTCCAGGTGCACCTTGCGGATGCGGACCGCGGTCGGCGTGACCTCGACGCACTCGTCCTCACGCGCGAACTCGAGGCTCTCCTCGAGCGACAGCTCGCGGGAGGGGGTGAGGCGCTCCAGCTCGTCCGCCGTGGAGGAGCGGATGTTGTTCAGCTGCTTCTCCTTCGTGACGTTGACGTCCATGTCGTCCTGGCGGCTGTTCTCGCCGACGACCATGCCCTCGTAGACCTCCTCCGACGGCTTCACGAAGAAGATGCCGCGCTGCTGCAGGTTCTGCAGGGCGAACGGCGTGACGACGCCCTGGCGGTCCGCCACCATCGAGCCGTTCACGCGGGTGGTGATGGCACCGGCCCAGCGGTCGTAGCCGTCGAGGATCGCGTTCGCGATGCCCGTTCCGCGGGTGATGGTGAGGAACTCGGTGCGGAAGCCGATCAGCCCGCGTGACGGCACGCGGAACTCCAGGCGCACCCAGCCGGTGCCGTGGTTCGACATGGTGGTCATGACGCCCTTGCGCGCCGCGAGCAGCTGCGTGATCGCACCGAGGTGCTCCTCCGGCGCGTCGATCGTCAGGTGCTCGAAGGGCTCGTGCGTCTTGCCGTCGATCTCCTTCGTGACGACCTGGGGCTTGCCGACGGTGAGCTCGTAGCCCTCCCGCCGCATCTGCTCGACGAGGATCGCCAGGGCGAGCTCGCCGCGGCCCTGCACCTCCCACGCGTCGGGGCGGCCCACGTCGACGACCTTGACGGAGACGTTGCCGACGAGCTCGCGGTCGAGGCGGTCCTTCACGAGGCGCCCGGTGACCTTGTGACCCTTGCCGCCCTTGCCGGCGAGCGGCGACGTGTTGGTGCCGATCAGCATCGAGATCGCGGGGTCGTCCACGTGGATCGCGGGTAGCGGGCGCACGTCCTCGGGGTCCGCCAGCGTGTCGCCGATCGTGATGTCCGGGAAGCCCGCGACGGCGACGATCTCGCCGGCCGACGCCGACTCGGTCGGGAAGCGCTCGAGCGCGCGGGTCGCGAGCAGCTCCGTGATCTTCACGTTGGCGACGGTGCCGTCCCCGCGCACCCAGGCGACGGTCTGGCCCTTCTTCAGCTTGCCGTTGAAGACGCGCAGCAGCGCGAGGCGGCCGAGGAACGGGGAGGCGTCGAGGTTCGTGACGTGCGCCTGCAGCGGGTGCTCGTCATCGAACGTCGGCGCCGGGATGTGCTTGAGGATCGCGTCGAACAGCGGTTCGAGATCGGCGTTGTCCGGCAGCGTGCCGTTCTCCGGCTTGTTCCAGCTCGCGGCGCCGTTGCGGCCGGAGGCGTACACGACGGGCACGTCGAGGATCGCGTCCAGGTCGAGGTCGGGCACATCGTCCGACAGGTCGCTGGCGAGCCCGAGCAGCAGGTCCTGCGACTCGTGCACGACCTCGTCGATCCGCGCGTCCGGCCGGTCCGTCTTGTTGACGAGCAGGATGACGGGCAGCTTCGCCTCGAGCGCCTTGCGCAGCACGAAGCGCGTCTGCGGCAGCGGGCCCTCGGAGGCGTCGACCAGCAGCACGACGCCGTCGACCATGGAGAGGCCGCGCTCGACCTCACCGCCGAAGTCGGCGTGGCCGGGGGTGTCGATCACGTTGATCGTGACGGGACCGTCCGAGGCGTGCTCACCGCGATACGTGATCGCGGTGTTCTTGGCGAGGATGGTGATGCCCTTCTCCCGCTCCAGCTCGTTGCTGTCCATCGCGCGGTCATCGACGTGGGCGTGGTCCGCGAACGAGTGCGTCTGCTTCAGCATCGCGTCGACGAGCGTGGTCTTGCCGTGGTCGACGTGCGCGACGATCGCGACGTTGCGCAGATCGGAACGGGTGGCGAGCGCCATGGTGAAGCCTTTCGGTGAGATGCCCGCTCAAGCGGGCTCAGCGCCGGCACAGCTCCCGACGGGGCGCGCGACACGCTGGCTGCGCCGACATCGGCGCATACCCATGGTACCCGGCGGACGCAACCGGAGTGCGGGTGGCGCTCGGGCGCCGAGCCGGGCTGGCTCAGACCCCGTCGCGAGCGGTCCGGCGTGCGGCCTGCTCGTGCGGATCGGGCACCGGCACGGCGGCGATCAGCCGCTTCGTGTACTCCTGCGTCGGCGCGCGGAGGATCTGGTCTTTCGTGCCCTGCTCGACGAGCGCCCCCTTGCTCATCACCGCGATGCGATGGGACAGCAGGTCGACCACCGCGAGGTCGTGGCTGATGAAGAGGCAGGCGAACTGCAGCTCCCGCTGCAGCTCCTGCAGCAGGGTGAGGAACCGCGCCTGGACCGAGACGTCGAGCGCGCTGGTCGGCTCGTCGGCGACGAGCAGCTTCGGGTTGAGCGCGAGCGCGCGGGCGATGCCGACGCGCTGCCGCTGACCACCGGACAGCTCGTGCGGGTACCGGTTGCGGAACGTGCGCGGCAGCTCGACCATGTCGAGCAACTCCTCCACTCGCCGGTCGATCACCGGCTTCTCCCGCCCGGCGAGCAGGAGCGGCTCCCCGATCGACTGCCCGATCGGGAAGCGCGGATTCAGGCTCGAACCCGGGTCCTGGAACACGATGCCGATGTCCTGCCGGGCACGCTTGAGCTCCTTCGCGTCACGCTTCGAGAGGTCGTGCCCGACGACGTGCAGCGAGCCGGCCGCGATCGGCAGCAGCCCGACGAGCGCACGGCCGATCGTGGTCTTGCCAGATCCGGACTCGCCGACGAGGCCGAGCACCTCCCCCGGCGCGATCGTGAGGTCGATGTCGGAGGCTGCGCGGAACGCCGGCATCCGCCCGCGCTTCGGGTACTCGATCGCGACGCCGTCGAACCGGACGGCGGGTTCGAGATGCGCACGCTCCGCCTCGACCAGCGCTTCGGTGACCTCGACCTGCGCCTGGCCGAGGTGCGGGACGGAGGCGAGCAGCTGCTGTGTGTAGGGGTGCTGCGCACGGAAGAAGATGTCGTCGACGGTGCCGGACTCGACGACCTTGCCGTCCTTCATCACGAGCATCCGGTCGGCCATGTCCGCCACGACACCCATGTCATGGGTGATCAGCACGATCGCGCTGTTCAGCCGGTGCCGCAGGTTGCGCAGCAGATCGAGGATCTCGGCCTGGATCGTCACGTCGAGTGCGGTGGTCGGCTCGTCCGCGATGAGCAGCGCCGGGTCGCAGCTGATCGCCATCGCGATCATCGCACGCTGCCGCTGCCCGCCGGACAGCTGGTGCGGGTACTTCTTGACGGACGTCTCGGGCGACGGCATCTCGACCAGTCGCAGCAGCTCGACGGCGCGCTCCTGGGCGTCCGACGGCGACAGCTCGAAGTGGGTGCGCAGCGTCTCGACGATCTGGAAGCCGACGGTGTACACGGGGTTCAGGGCGGTCATCGGCTCCTGGAAGATCACGGCGACGTCCTTGCCGCGCACGCTCCGCAGCCGGCCGCCGCTGAGCCCGACCATCTCGGTGCCCTTCAGCTTCGCGCTGCCGGTGACGCGCCCGTTGGCGGGGGTGAGGCCGAGCAACGCCATCGAACTGGAGCTCTTGCCGGACCCGGACTCCCCCACGATCGCGAGGATGTCACCGGGCATGACCTCGTAGTGCATGTGCTCCGCAGCCGGGTACCACTCGCCGTCGACCCAGAAGTCGACGCCGAGATCCCGCACCGCGAGAATCGGCTGGGGCTCGGCCGTCCCGGTGGGCGTCGTTGCGGTCATGCTGCGTTCCGTCCGGTGGTCGGGTGGGTGGCGCACGTCTCGTGCGCGACGATTGTGCTGTGCAGGGGCTGACGGAGGACGTGACGCTGCGACCCCGCTCGAGCCGGGTGCTCGCCGCAGCGCTCGTCGGTGTCGCTGCGCTCGGTCTGCTCGGCGTCCTCGCGACCGGCCGCACGGAGCTGATCGTGCGAGCGATCCCACCGCTCGGGCTGCTCGGCTTCGGCGCCTGGACCACGTTCTGGCACCCCGCCGTCCGGATCGGCCCGGCCGGGGTCACGATGATCAACCCGATGCAGACCGTCACGACGACGTGGCCGGCCGTCGAGGACGTGCAGACCCGCTGGTCGCTGGCCGTCGTCACCGCACGCGGCGTGCACACCGCATGGGCGGCGCCCAGACCGAGTCGGATGACGAGTGCGCTCAGCGTGCGTCGTGACGTCCGCGGCCTGGCGGACTACGCCGCCGAGCGACGCCGGCAGCAGGAGCCGGGCCGCGCGACCGGCGACATCGCCGCCCACCTGGTGACCGCGCAGTGGAGCCAGTACCGCGACCGGGGCCTGCTCGGCGCCGTCGAGGGATCGGGAGTGGAGATCCACTGGCACGTCACGACCGTGCTCGTGCTCGCCGCCCTCGCGAGCGCGTGGGTGCTGGTGCTCGTCCTGCCCTGACAGCGGCCGGCCGCCTCCGCCGGTCACTGCACCCCGGACGACTGCGGCTCGACCGACTGCTCCCGCGAAGCCGTCTGCGCCTGCCGCGCCGTGCGGTTCAACCCACGCTTCTGCCGTGGGTCGAACGCGTCGCGCAGCCCGTCGCCGATGAAGTTGATCGTCAGCGCGATGATGACGATGAACACGCCGGGGTACCAGAACAGCCACGGTCTCGTGTTGAACGCCGTCTGGTAGTCGGAGATCAGCTTCCCGAGGGACACATCCGGCGACTGCACCCCGAGGCCGAGGTAGCTGAGGGCCGTCTCGGTGAGGATCGCCGCCGACATCGTCAGCGTCGCCGAGACGATCACGACGCCGACGGTGTTCGGCAGGATGTGCCGGAAGATGATCCTGGTGTTCGAGGCGCCGGCGACCCGGGCCGCATCGACGAACTCCCGCTCTCGGAGCGAGAGGACCTCGCCGCGGACGAGGCGCGCGAGCGTGGTCCAGACGAGCAGGCCGAGCATCAGCGCCAGCACGAAGGAGCCGGAGCCCGCCAGCGCGTGGCCGACGATCGCGGCGAGCAGGATCAGCGGCACGATCAGCACGAGGTCGGTGAGGCGCATGAGCAGCGCGTCGATCCGCCCGCCGAAGAACCCGGCCACGGCGCCCACGACGGTGCCGAGGATGGTGGAGACGACGCCCACGACGAAGAGGATCATCAGCGACTGCTGAGCGCCGCGCATCACGCGCGCGAACATGTCGTGTCCGATGTCGTCCTGGCCGAACGGATGAGCGCCGAGACCGAATCCCGGACCCGGGATGACCGACAGTGTGGGACCGCCGCCGTTCACCGGCGCCGGGACGTCCGCATACCCGTACTGCCACCACCCGGGGATGCTGATCGGGCCGAGCACGACGCCCTCTGAACTGAACGCGACGACCACGAACACGGCGAGCACGACCATCGAGATGATCGCGCCGCGGTTCCGGAGGAAGCGCCGCAGCACGATGCGGCCGAGGGACAGCCCCTCGACCTCTTTGAGTTCGAGCTGGCGCTCCGTGTCGCTCGGCGCACCAGGTCCCCCGGACGCTATGCCCGGGTCGGACATCATCGTCGCGGCGTTGCGCGGATCCTCGCCGTCGGGGCCGGAGCCGGCGTCACTGCCGAGCGGTGGCAACGGTCCCATGCTCATGCGGACACCCGGATCCTTGGGTCGAGGGCGGAGTAGACGACGTCGGCCAGGATGTTGAAGACGACCGCGGTCACCCCGGTGACGAGGAACACGCCCATGAGCGTGTTCACGTCGAGCACGGTGCCGGTCAGCGCGACGTTGAACAGCGCCCCCATGCCCGACCAGCTGAACACGGTCTCGGTGACGACCGCGCCGCCGATGAGTGCGCCGAAGTCGAGGGTGACGATCGTGGTGATCGGGATGAGCGCGTTCCGGAACGCGTGCCGCATGACGACCGTGCGCTCCGTGAGGCCCTTCGCCCGCGCCGTCCGGATGTAGTCCTGGTTCATCACGTCCAGCAGGCTCGCCCTCGAGTAGCGCGAGTACGACGCGATCGAGATCAGCACGAGCGCGATGGTCGGCAGCACCAGGTGCGTGAACGTATCGAGGTTGTCGATCCAGAACGACGCGGTGAGATCCGGTGTCGATGAGCCGATCGTCGCGATCGGCCGGCCGTTCTGGTAGTCGAAGTAGGGCTTCCACCCGTGGAGGCTCTGGTCGACCATGAGGATGAGCATCGAGACGAAGGCCGTGAGCGCGCCGGTCCGGACCGACTGCATCCGGTCGTATCCGCCCCAGAGGAAGCCGATCACGGCGCCGACCGCGGTGAACACCAGGACCGCGAGGATCGCGGTGCCGACGTTCCAGAACTCGTACTGCTCGAAGAGGCCCCACCCGCTCGCCGTGAGCGGGTAGTACAGGACGGCGACGAGGCCGACGACGCACAGCGCGGTGTACCGGGACTTCGTGTTCGCCCACCCGGTGGACAGCACGGTCATCACGACCGCGACGCCGAGGCAGAGCACCACGGACATGACGATGCCGAACGAGGGGTCCGCCAGCCAGCGGGTCGCGGAGACGTAGATCAGCGCCGCTGCGGTGGCTGCGGCCGCGACGCCGAAGGTGATCAGGCGCCGTCTGGGTGGTCCCCCGACGATCACCTGCCAGACGATCCCCGCGATCAGGGTGAGGACGACGATGGTGACCGGTGGGAGCACCGGATCGCTGAGGAAGTTGTTGAAACCGATCGCCCCGAACTGCTTCAGCATCACCGCGACCCAGAAGATCGGCAGCGAGAAGAACAGGAACGAGATGAACGTCGCGCTGTAGTCGTAGGTCGTGTACTGCCGCAGCGCCGTCGTCACGCCGACGGTGATGCCGACCACGATCGCGATGAGCGTCGCGCCGAAGACGAGCTGCAGCGTGACACCGATGGCGGTCGACAGCTCGTCGGTCACGGCCTGGTTGGTCGGCGAGAACCCGAGCGAGAACCTCCCCACGAAGGCGCCGAGCACGCCGCCCAGCCAGATGAAGTACCGGAAGTAGGGCGGGACGTCGAGGTTCAGCAGGCGCACGCGCTGCTCGATCAGCTGCGCCTTGTTGACCGACCTGCTCTCCTGCAGATCCTGCAGCGGGTTGCCCGAGACGCACGCCAGGACGTAGACGAGGTAGGAGGCGACCAGCAGGACCGCGACGGAGGCGAGGACCCGTCGGGTCAGGAAGTGCAGCACGGGGCGACGAACTCCTTGCATCGATCCAGGTCGGGTCCAGGATCATCCTGGACCCAACCCGGGCCGGTTGTGCGGTTCAGAGGGCTACTTGCCGTTCTCCCACTGCCAGAAGTTCCAGAACACGTTCGGGACGAGCGGGCTCTCGGAGACGTTCTTCACCGAGCTGGTCCAGGCGAGGACGTCCGGCAGCTGGAACAGCGTCATCGACGCCGCGTCGTTCCAGTACTCCTTGTCCACGTTCTGCAGCAGCGCGTTCGCCTCGTCGGCACTCGTCGACGTCGCGATCTTCGTGAAGTCGGAGTCGACGGTCGCGTTCTTGTAGCCCTGGAAGTTGGACGAGCCGGTCGAGATGAACTGGCTCTGGGCGCTGGTGTAGGCCAGCGACGTGTACGACCACGCGAACACGACCGCGTCGTAGTTGTACTTGCCGGATCCCACGCCGCTCGGACCGAAGAAGTCCGCGGTGGGCTTGCCGACGTCGGTGACCGTGAACAGTCCGCTCGCCTTCGCGGCCGCCTGCACCAGCTGGAACTCGCCCTCACGGCGAGGGTTGTCGTTGGCGTAGGCGAACTTCACCGTGATCGGCGTCTTCACCCCGGCCTTCGCCAGCAGCGCCTTCGCCGCGTCCACATCCGCCGTCGCGTACGCGGAGGATCCGTTCGCGGCGACCGACTCGTCGTATCCGGCCGAGCCCGGGAGGAACGTCGCCGAGTTGTCGGCGGTGATCTTCGAGGACAGCGGCTTGATCAGGCGGTCGATGATCTCCTGACGCGGGATGACGTGCAGGAACGCCTGCCGCACGGCGAGGGCCTTCGCGGCGCTGCCGCCGTAGGACGCGGGATCGAACGGACCCTTGTTGTTGAAGGTCAGGTCGATGTGCTCGTAGGAGGCGTTGGGGCTCGTCGTGGACGTGATGCCCTTCGCGCCCGCGAGCGCCTTGACCGTGTCGCTCGTGGCCTGGCCGTACAGGACGTTGACCTCGCCGTTCTGAAGCCCCTGCACCTGGGCGGTCTGGTCGGGGATCTCCCGCACGGTGATCTGCGAGAGATGCGGCGTCTCGGGACCAGCGATGTAGTCCTTCCGCGCCTTCAGGGTCACGTACTGGTTCTTCACGATCTTCGTGATCTCGTACGGGCCGTTGCTCACGAGCACCGCCGGGTTCGACGGCTGGCTCGTCGCGTCGAACTTCGTCGACCACGCGGTCGCCAGCTTCGCGAGCTGATCCTTGTCGCCGGACTGCACCGCGTCGACGACGTCCTGCGCCGCCTTGGCGCCGGTGTCGGAGTTGATACCGGCGAGCTCCCAGGTGGCTGCGGCCGACATGTTGATGACCGGCTGGAGCTCCCAATCGATGTAGGGCTTGTCGTAGACGACGGTGAAGGAGCGTCCGTCGTCGGAGATGGTGGGCACCTTGGAGATCAAGGCGGCGCCCGTGCCTTCACCTGCATAGATGCTGGTGAAGTTCACGCCACCCTTCTCGGTGGAGTTGTATTCGGTCGCGTTGGAAGCCCAGTTGAGCAGCGCGTCGGCGGCACCGACCTGCACGCCGTCGGACCACTTCACGCCCTCCTTGACGGTGTACTTGATGGTCAGGGGGTTGTCGCTGACCTTCGTGTACGTCCCGAACTTGGTGTTCTTCACCAGCTTGGGCGTGTTGTCGTAGTAGTTGAACGTCGAAGTCGTCATGTAGATGACGTTCTGGTTGTACGTGGAGTTACCGGTCGACGAGAACGAGTTCGGCGAGGTGAACGCCGAGTTCTGGGCGACGGTCAGCTTCGTGTTCGCCTCGATACCGCCGTTGCTCGTCGTGGTGCTGCCGCTGGTGCAACCGGCGAGAACGAGTACGGCGGCGCTCGCAGCCGCGACGGCCGCAAGCATGCGCTTCCTGATCACTGTGCCTCCTAGGTCATCACGGGCACGGACGGTGCTCTGGCGTCTCGTACCCGCCCTCAGGTTACGAGCAGGGGGTGGAGGTGGCCCGCAAGAGTCCAAACGGTTACAACATGGAAATACGCGCGCGAATTCGGTGCGCTGAGCGCCGCGATCACCAACGTCGTCGCGGGACACGCAACGATCGTGCGCGTGGGACGCTGCAGCGGCAGTCGGGAGCACCGGGTCCGAGCGCGGGTGCATGGTGGTGTGGTGATGGATCCGGCGAGCGTTCCGGCTGCGAGCGGAGTCCGCGAGCCGAGCGGCCGACGGCCCGGCGTCGAGCTGCTGCTCGTGCTCGGGGTGAGCCTCGGGCAATCCGCGGTCTACTCGGTCGTGTCGCTCGCCGACTCGCTGACGCGCGCCCGGCTGAACCAGCAGACGCAGACGCTGAACCCGACGCAGGACGACCGGGCGGTCTTCGACCTGATCTACCAGCTGCTCGGGATCGCATCGCCGCTCGTGCCGGTACTGCTCGCTCTGTACCTGATGGGCCCCGGCGTGCTCCGGCGGATCGGCATGGACCTGCGGCGGCCGGGATTCGACATCCCGTTCGGCGTGCTCCTCGCCGCATGCATCGGCATCCCCGGCCTCGCCCTGTACTTCGGGGCGGTCGCGCTGAACCTCAACCTGCAGGTCGACACCTCGGGCATCGGACCCCAGTGGTACGCGATCCCGGTGCTCGTGCTCTCCGCTGCCCGGGCGGCGGTGCAGGAGGAGGTGATCGTCGTCGCGTTCCTGCTCGACCGGCTCGAGTCGAAGGGCTGGCGGTTCTGGAGCGTGCTGCTGACCAGCGCGCTCCTCCGTGGCTCCTACCACCTCTACCAGGGCTTCGGCGGGTTCGTCGGGAACGCGATCATGGGTGCGGTCTTCGTGCTGGTCTACCGGCGCTGGGGACGGCTCGGCCCGCTGGTGGCGTGCCACTTCATCCTCGATCTCGTGAGCTTCGTCGGCTACGACCTGCTGCGGCAGATCGCGCCCCAGCTGCTGCCGTGATTCGCGGGGGCCGCCACGGGCCCTGTCGGCGGTGCCGCGTAGCGTCCTCGGCGATGGTGCAGAGCATCGAGCTGCTGTTCGACGACGACGCGGAGGCGGCCCTCCGGTCGACGTGGGCGGTGCTCGCCGACGCCGGACTGCCGAGCCTCGCGGACCATCGGGGCGAGACGAACCGCCCGCACGTGACCGTCGCCGTCACGGTCGGCAGCGGGTTCGAGGCGGCCGTCGCCGCGCTCCACGCGGTGTTCGACGGCTGGGGCATCGGCAGGACCGGCCTCGCGGCCGTCATCGGCGCGCCCCTGCTGTTCGGCGGCCAGAGGCGACGTTGGGTGCTGGCGCGGCAGATCGTGGCCTCCCGCCCCCTCCTGACCCTGCATTCGGCGGTGTCCCGTGCGGTCGGACTGCAGGCGCCCGGCGCGGAGGTGGTTGCGCAGACGCGGCCGGACCTGTGGACGCCGCACGCGACGCTCGCGCGGCGGATCCCCGCGGAGCGGCTGGCCGAGGCGCTCGCGACCGTCGACCGCGAGCCCCTCCCGTGCCGCTTCCGGGCCGCCCGCCTGTGGGACAGCACGACGAAGACGGTCACGCCCCCGGGTCTGAGCCTCGATCACGAGGGGTGGCTGCACCTGTCCGAACGCGTCCGAGGGCGAGCGGGTGCGCACGGCGCCGTGCGCCGCAGAGCCTGGAGCGATGGCAGGACGCCTACGCGCTGTAGAGGGTCTCCGCGTCCTCCGCGAGGTCGATCGTGCGCTCCATTAGGCGCTCGATGCTCGGCGACCGCAGCAGGTCGAGCTGGTCCAGCGGGCCGAACGGCGCGATCGCGGCGAGCTGCCACGCGGCCGCTGCCGGGTCGTCGTCGAGCACGATGTCGGCTGGCCAGCGCACCTCCTCGCCCGCCTCCTCCGCGAGCTTCAGCACCCGGCGCACGACGACGTCCGCACGCTGGAGCGTCGGCGTGAGATCGTCGGACCACTCGGCGTCGGGCAGGTCGGACACCTCGGCCCGCGGGTACGGCGCATCGTCGAGCCATTTCTCGACCCGGAACCTCCTGACCCCCTGCGCGATGAGCAGGATCGACTCGCCGGAGGTGTCGAGGCTGCCGATCTGCGCCACGGTGCCGATGTCGGTGCGCACGTCGCCGCCGCCCACCTCCTGCCCCCGCTCGATCAGGGTGACGCCGAACTCGGCGGGCTCGTCGCCGAGGATGTCGCGCAGCATCGCCATGTAGCGCGGCTCGAATACCCGGAGCGGCAGCGGCATGTGCGGCAGCAGCACCGAGCCGAGCGGGAACATCGCGATCTCGGTCATCGGGTCAAGGCAAGCACGACTGCCTGCGCGTTGCGCACGCGTGCAGCACACGGGCTCACCTCGACCTGCGGGAGCGGTGCTCGGTAGGCTGCCGAGCCGGCGAGGGCGCCGCATCGGACGAGGAGACGTCGTGGCACAGCTGACGGGGGCGAAGCGGATGCTGCACGCCGACCTCGAGGGCGACGGCATTCGGGCGGCGCAGGGCGCGATGGTCGCCTACGTCGGCGCGATGGAGTTCAAACACGCCGGGATGGGCGGAGGCGGAGGGCTCCGCGCCGCCGTGAAGCAGCGCATCGCGGGCGAGTCCATCAGCCTGATGGAGTGCACCGGGCGCGGGCGCGTGTACCTCGCGGTCGGGGCGCAGGACGTCACCGTGGTCCGGCTCGACGACGACACGCTCACGGTCGAGTCGGAGCACGTCCTCGCCGTGACGGCCGGGCTGCGGCTCGACGTGCGGTTCTCCGGCCTCAGGGGCATGACGAGCGGGCAGGGGCTCGCGACGACGGCGATCACCGGCACCGGTCAGTGCGCGATCCTCTCCGACGGGCCGCTCATCGCGCTCGCCGTGGGGCCGGGCATGCCGCTTGTCGTCGATCCGGACGTGTACGTCGCGGGCACCGGGTCGCTGCAGCTCAGCCTCGTGTCCGGCATCAGCTGGCGCAGCCTTGCCGGCGAAGGCGGCGGCGAGCCCTTCAGCCTCCGCTTCGAGGGCACCGGGACCGTGTACATCCAGCCCGCGGAGCGATGAGCGATGGCGTTCGAGCAGGTCAACGGCAAGGTCGTCAGCGCGGCGGTGGGGCCGGCGGCGGAGGTGCTCGCGCGGCGGGGCGCGATGCTCGGCTACGCGGGCGAGGTGGCGTTCCGGCCGGTGACGGGCGGTGGCGGCGCCGGCGGGTTGATCGGGCGGACCGTCGCCGGCGAGCAGGTGCCGATGATGGTCGCCGAGGGCCGCGGCACGGTCTACTACGGGCATCGCGGCCTGCACGTCTCGCTCGTCAGCCTGACCGGCGAGACCCTGACGGTCGAGGCCGACCGCCTGCTCGCGCACGACGCGCAGCTGACGACCTCGGTGCAGCTCATCGCGCAGGGCGGCATCCGGCAGGCCGTGCGCGGAGCGGTGTCCGGCCTCGGACTGTTCACGACGACGGTGAGCGGGAGCGGCTCCGTCGCGCTGCTCTCCCACGGCGGCACGATCGAGATCCCCGTGGACGGCGCCGAGGTCGGCGTGGACCCGCAGGCGTACGTCGGGCACGTGGGCGCCCTGCAGCTCGATCTGAAGGCGAGCGTCGGCCTGCGTGACCTCGTAGGGCGCGGCTCGGGCGAGGCGCTGCAGCTGCGGGTGACCGGCCACGGCCGGGTGTACGTGCAGGCATCCGAGGAGAAGTTCGCATGATCGAGATGAGCGGCGGCCCGACCGTCCTGGACGCGCGCACCCTGCCGGAGGACGACAACGTCAACCCCTACGCGTACTCGATCGCGCTGCACGGCGAGTGGTTCACCGCCAAGGGCGCGATGATCGCCTACTACGGGGACGTCTCGTTCGCGGGAGTCGCCGCCTTCGCATCCCGGGCCGCATGGGTCGCCTCGCGGTTCTCCTCCCCGCTCCACACCCACGACTGGGTCGTCGCGTCCGGCACCGGCAGGCTCGTGATCGGCGACCGCGGCTACGACATCGCCTCCTACGACCTGGAGGACGGCAACCTGACGATCCGGGCTTCGAACCTGCTCGCGTTCGAGACGGGCCTCGAGCTGAAGCAGTCCGTCGTGCCGGGCTTCCTCACCCTGCTCGGCACGGGGAAGTTCCTCGCCTCGTCCTCCGGCCCGGTGATCTTCGTCGAACCGCCGTTCCGCGCCGACCCGGAGGCGCTGCTCGGGTGGGCCGACTGCCCGTCGCCGTCACTGCACTTCGACGCCCGCTGGATGGCCCGCTCCTTCGCAGCCGGCATCCAGGGCCTGCTCGGACGGGAGTCCGGGGAGGAGCGCCAGTTCGACTTCACGGGAGCGGGCACCGTGCTGCTGCAGTCCTCGGAGGCGACCCGCGCCGACGCGGCGCTGCTGCACCAGATCGAGGCGCAGACGCACGTGCTCGACACCGCGGACGCCGTGCAGCTCGGCCAGCGGCTCGTCGCGCGCGGTCAGCAGCGCTGACCCGCCGATCGGTCAGCCGATGTCGACGCCGGAGTCCCGAGCGATGCCGGCCAGCCCGGACGCGTAGCCCTGGCCGATCGCGCGGAACTTCCACTCGCCCCGGTTCAGGTACAGCTCGCCGACGTCTCCCTCGCCGCCCACCAGATCGTCACCGCGGCTCGCGACCGAGCCGACCGGCGACGTCGGCTGGCTGGAGAAGTCGAAGTGCGCGTCGCTCAGCACCCTCCCGTCGGCGTCGCACAGCAGGGCGCTCGCGTCGAGGTCGGGGTGAGGGTCAACCGTGCCGCCACTCGACGACGTCGCCGTCCTGCATCACGTAGTCCCTGCCCTCGATGCGGGCGCGGCCGCGGCTGCGCGCCTCCGCGATCGAGCCGGCGTCCACGAGGTCCTGGAACCCGATCACCTCCGCCTTGATGAACTTCTTCTCGAAGTCGGTGTGGATCACCCCGGCCGCCTCCGGGGCATGGGCGCCGCGGCGGATCGTCCAGGCCCGGGTCTCGTCCGGGCCGGACGTCAGGTACGTCTGCAGCCCGAGCGTGTCGAAGCCGATGCGCGCCAGCTGGTCCAGCCCGCTCTCGTCCTGGCCGGTGGAGGCGAGCAGCTCGGCCGCGTCCTCGGGATCGAGGTCGATCAGCTCGCTCTCGATCTTCGCGTCGAGGAACACCGCGGGCGCCGGCGCGACGAGCGCGGCGAGCGCCGCCTTGCGCGCGTCGTCGGTGAGCACCGCCTCGTCGACGTTGAACACGTAGAGGACGGGCTTCGCGGTGAGCAGCCCGAGATCCCTGATCGGCTCGGGGTCGACGCCGGAAGCGGTCAGCCGGGTGCCCGCGTTCAGCGCGGTCTGCGCGGCGCGGATCGTGTCCAGGACCTCCTGCGGCGTCTTGCGCCCGCGGACCTCCTTCTCGACCCGCGCCTCCGCCCGCTCGAGCGTCTGCAGGTCGGCGAGGATCAGCTCGGTGCCGATGGTCTCGAGGTCGCCGGCCGGGTCGACGCCGCCGGCGACGTGCACGACGTCGGGGTCGGCGAAGCCGCGCACCACCTCCGCGATCGCGTCCGCCTCCCGGATGTTCGCGAGGAACTGGTTGCCGAGGCCCTCCCCCTCGCTCGCGCCCTTGACGATGCCGGCGATGTCGACGAACGAGACCGCGGCGGGCACGATCTTCTTGGAGGCGAAGAGCTCGGCCAGCACGGCCAGCCGCGGATCCGGAAGGTCGACCACACCGACGTTCGGCTCGATCGTCGCGAACGGGTAGTTCGCCGCGAGCACGTCGTTCTTGGTCAGCGCGTTGAAGAGCGTCGACTTGCCGACGTTGGGCAGGCCGACGATGCCGATGGTGAGAGCCACGGCGGTCAACCGTAGTTCGCGGGAGCACGACGGCAGGACCCGGGAGCTTCCGCGGGGCTGGGTCCTGCGGAACAGCACTTCGGCAGGCCGTCCGCGCTTCAGCAGGCTCAGGGGCGGCCTGACGGCCTGCTGGAGTGCGCACAGCCTGCCGAAGTGCTGGTCCCGCGACGAATTACACGGATGTCGGACTCGGTGTCGGAGGGGGCTGCGAGCATCCCGTCCGTGCCACTGGACTTCGCCGCGATCGACTTCGAGACGGCGGGACCCTCCGCCGCGTCCGCCTGCTCCGTGGGGGTCGTGACGGTGGTGGACGGCCGGGTCGTCGACCGTGTCGGCTGGCTGATCCGGCCACCCGCCGGGCACGACGTGTTCAGCGAGTGGAACATCCGCATCCACGGCATCACGCCCGACCGGGTCGTCGGCGCCGCCGGCTGGGGCGATCAGCTGGGCGACCTGATCGAGGCCATAGGCGGTCGACCGGTGGTCGCCCACAACGCCCGGTTCGACATGGGCGTCCTGCGCGCCGCGTGCTTCGCCTCGGGGACGAGCACGCCGGCGCTCGACTACTTCTGCAGCCTCCGGGTCGCGCGCCGCACCTACGCGCTCACCTCCTACCGCCTTCCAGTCGCCGCGATGGCCGCGGGCTTCGAGGACTTCGCGCACCACGACGCGCTCGCCGACGCGGAGGCGTGCGCGGCGATCGTCGTGCATGCCGCCGACCGGCACGGCGCGGAGGACGTCGCGAGCCTGCTCGACGCGGTCGACGACCGCCTCACGCGGCTCGAGCCGCAGGCGCCGCAGACCCGCGTGCCGATGGCGTTCGTCTAGCCCCGACCAGCCGCTGGGGCGCCGTTCAGCGGCTGATGCGCCCGCGCGCGCAGTCACATCAGCCGCTCACGGGCTCGCGAGGAGAACGCGACCCGAGCGATGTCGGTGGCCGCTGCGAGCATCCCCGCATGGAACCTCTCCTGACGCTGGGCGCACTGATCGTCGGCGTCTTCCTCGGCGCGCTGCTCATGGCGGGCATCGCCGGGCGCCGCCGGGGCGAGGACCGGGCGATCACCGCCGGCCGGCACGAGTCGGACCTGCTGCGGGCACGGGCGGAGGGGGACGCCGTCGCGGCCGGGCTGCGCACCGAGCTCGCCGCCGCCGACGCGACGATCGACGGGCTGCAGCGGGAGCTGGTGGCCGCGGACCGGCGGGCGCAGGAGGACCGTGCGGCGCGGCGGTCCGAGGCGGAGCAGCAGCGTGTCCGCGACCAGGAGGAGTCCCGCGTGCTGGCTGCGCTCTCCCCGGTGCAGGAGACCCTCCGGACCATGCAGGGGAAGGTCGCCGAGCTCGAGCAGCAGCGCGCCGCGCAGTACGGGTCGCTCGAGCAGCAGCTGCTCGAGACCCGCGCGTCGTCGGACCAGGTCAGGAACACCGCGGAGTCGCTCGCCGCGGCGCTGCGGCACAACTCGATGCGCGGGGCGTGGGGCGAGACCCAGCTGCGGCGGCTCGTCGAGAGCGCGGGACTCACGAACCGCGTCGACTTCGACCTGCAGGTCAGCAGCCGCACCGAGGACGGGGTGCGCCGGCCCGACCTGGTGGTGCGCCTGCCGGAGGGGAAGAGCATCGCGGTCGACGCGAAGGTGCCGCTCGCCGCGTTCATCGAGGCGAACGAGATCCCGGCGACCGCGATCGGCGCGGAGGCGGTCCGTCGCGATGCTCTCATGAAGGAGCACGTGAAGGCGGTCAGGTCGCACATCGACGCGCTCGCCGCGAAGGGGTACTGGACCGACTTCCACTCCCCCGAGTTCGTCGTCGCGTTCCTGCCGAGCGAGTCCCTCCTGTCCGCCGCCCTGGCAGCGGATCCGTCGCTGCTCGACTACTCGTTCTCGAAGCGGGTGGCGCTCGCCTCGCCGGTGAACCTCTGGGCCGTGCTGAAGACGGTCGCCTACACGTGGACGCAGCAGGAGCTCACCGAAGACGCGCACCGGCTCTTCACGCTGTCGAAGACGCTCTACGAGCGGCTGTCCCTCCTGGCGCAGCGTGCGGAGAAGCTGCGCGGCGCGCTCGAGCGGACGGTCACGAGCTACAACGAGTTCGCGGCGACCCTCGAGTCGCGCGTGCTCGTCACCGGACGGCAGATCAACCGGATGGACGAATCGAAGATCCTCGGCGAGGCCGCTCCGATCGACACGGTCCCGCGCCCCTTCACCGCCCCCGAGCTGGCGGCCCGCGAAGACGCCGCGTGACGGCGAGTTCGACAGCAGGACTCAGGAGCATCAGCAGGATCGAGACGCGCCTCCGGTCCTGCTGACGGTGCTGAGTCCTGCTGAACCGCTCGTACCTCCTCCAGCCGGCCTTCCTACAGCCAGCGGCTGGCGACGTGCTCGCTGACGATGCGGCGGAAGGTGCCGGACTTGCTGCGGAGCACGACCGACTCGGTGCGGATGGTGTCACCCAGCAGGCGTACGCCGTCGACGAGCCCGCCGTCCGTGACGCCGGTGGCGATGAACATCGTGTTGTCGCCGGCGACGAGGTCGTCCGCGGACAGCACGACGTCGAACTTCAGCCCGGCGGCCTCGCCGCGCGCCCGCTCCTGATCATCCTTCGGCGCCAGGCGGCCCTCGATGAAGGCTCCCATCGCCTTGATCGCGCACGCGGTGACGACCCCCTCCGGGCTGCCACCGATGCCGACGCACAGGTCGATCCGGGTGCCGTGCCTGGCCGCGTTGATGCCTCCTGCGACATCGCCGTCCAGGAGGATCCGCGTGCCGGCGCCCGCGGCGCGGATGTCCTCGATCAGCCCCGCGTGCCGCGGCCGGTCGAGCACGGCGACGACCATCTCGCCGACCGGCTTGCCCTTCTTCTTCGCGAGCTCCCGGATGTTGTCCCCGATCGACTGCTCCAGCGAGATCACGCCGTGGCCCCGGTCGTCCGCCACGAGCTTGTCCATGTAGAAGACCGAGGAGGCGTCGAGCATCGTGCCGCGATCGGAGGCCGCGATCATCGCGAGCGCGTTCTGGCGGCCCTGCGCCGTCATCGCCGTGCCGTCGATCGGGTCCACCGCGATGTCCGTCTGCGGCCCGTTGCCGGACCCCACGTGTTCACCGTTGAACAGCATCGGCGCGCGGTCCTTCTCGCCCTCGCCGATCACGACCACACCGTCGAACTCCACCGTGGACAGGAACGCCCGCATCGCGTCCACCGCGGCGCCGTCGGCCGCGAGCTTGTCGCCCTTGCCGATGAACGGCACCGCGCGGATGGCCGCCGCCTCCGTCGCCCGGACCAGCTCCATCGCCAGGTTCCGACTCGGATGCGCAACCAGATTCGTCTCGGCCATCAGTGGGGCTCCCTCCGCCGTGCGGCGGACGCTACTCGGAGGGACCGTGCGTGTGCCCGTCAGTACAGTGATCGTGGCCACGCCGCGTCCTGCCGCGGCCGATCGATGAGGAGCGCCACATGCCCGTCGCCACCCCCGACCAGTACGCCGAGCTGCTCGACCGTGCGAAGACCGGCGGATTCGCCTACCCCGCGATCAACGTCTCCTCCTCGCAGACGGTCAACGCGGTTCTGCAAGGACTGACGGAGGCCGGCAGCGACGGCATCATCCAGGTCACCACCGGCGGCGCGGACTACTTCGCCGGCCAGACGGTGAAGAACCGCGCGGCGGGTGCACTCGCATTCGCGCGCTTCGCGACCGAGGTCGCGAAGAACTACCCGATCACGGTCGCGCTGCACACCGACCACTGCCCGAAGCCGGCGC
>NZ_CAXTHO010000012.1:0-2075 GCF_964244015.1 uncultured Amnibacterium sp.
TCAGTGCCCCATCCCGAGGCCGCCGTCGACGGGGATGATCGCGCCGGAGATGTAGGAGGCGTCGTCGGAGGCGAGCCAGACGACCGCCTTCGCGACGTCGTCGCCGGAGCCGAACCGGCCCACCGGGATGCGGCCGAGGTAGTCCTTCTGCTGGTCGTCGGGCAGCGCCGCGGTCATGTCCGACTCGATGAACCCGGGCGCGACGACATTGGCGGTGATGCCGCGACCGCCGAGCTCCCGCGTCAGCGACCGGGCGAAGCCGACGAGTCCGGCCTTCGAGGACGCGTAGTTCACCTGCCCGGCGGAGCCGAGCTGTCCGACGACGCTCGAGATCAGGATGACCCGGCCGAAGCGGGCACGCAGCATGCCCTTCGACGCCCGCTTGACGACGCGGAAGGCGCCGCCGAGATTCGTGTCCACGACCTCGTCGAAGTCGGTGTCGCTCATCCGCAGCAGCAGAGTGTCCTTCGTGATCCCCGCGTTCGCGACGACGACCTCGACCGGCCCGAGCTCCGCCTCCACGACGCGGAACGCGGCGTCGAGCGACGCGGAGTCGGTGACGTCCGCCTGCACGGTCAGCACCCCCACGGGACCGGACCCGCTCCGCGATGTGACGGCCACGCGGTGCCCGTCCGCGGCGAACGCGAGCGCGATGGCACGGCCGATACCGCGGTTGCCCCCGGTCACGAGAACGGTTCGGGTGGTCATGGGGGCGTCTCCTTTTGCGAGGGTTCCGAGAGCCTAGCGATCGGGTGGGGAAGGCTCAGGAGGCGGCGTAGGTTGTTCCCACTGTGACTCATGACATCGTGCAGTCCGCGACTGCGCTCCCCGCCTCCCCGGTCGACGACCGGAAGAAGCGGATGAAGGCGTACTCCACGGCGATGTCGATCAGGATGATCTGCCTGATCCTGGTGTTCTTCGTCCCGGGTTACTGGAAAGTCGTGTTCGGGATCGGTGCGGTGGTGCTCCCCTACGTCGCGGTCGTCCTGGCCAACGTCGGTGCGGGCGGGTCGAGCCGGCCAGTGAACCCCGGGATCTCGCAGCAGCTCGCGATCGAGCAGCAGCGGCAGGAGTGATCGGCGGGCCGGAGCGGCACACCTGCTCCCGCGCCGACTGCCGGCTCGAGGCGACGGCGGCCATCGAGTGGCGCAACCCGAGGATCCATACCGGCGACCGGGTCAAGGTGTGGCTCGCGTGCGACGACCACGTCGGCGTCCTCCGCGATTTCCTTGCGGCGCGGGCGTTCCCGCTCGAGGTGAAGCGGCTCGACGCATCGGCCGACCGGGTACGCTGACCGACCCGTGGAGCAGCTCGGTCGGATCCTGCGCGCGCTGGTCTCGGACGGCCGGTGGCACCGGTACCTCGCGCTCGCGATCGCATTCGCGGTGGGCTGCGCGCTGCTGTCCTGGTGGCAGTTCTCCCGCAGGGCGGAGTCCGTGGCCGCGAGCACGCTGATCACGACGAACGCCACCGCGCCGGCTGCGCCCCTCGATGCGCTCCTTCCCTCCCGCACCGCGTACCGGTCGTCGGTGCAGTGGCGGACCGTGGAGGTGCGGGGCACGTACCTGACCGCCGACCAGCTGCTCGTCCGCAACCGGGTCGGCCCGGACGGCGGCCCCGGTTTCGAGGTGCTCACCCCCTTGCGGCTGGCCGACGGCACCGTGTTCGTGCTCGACCGCGGCTGGGTGTCGATCGGGTCCCAGCAGGACCGCCCGGACTCGGTGCCCGGCGTGCCGGCCGGCGTCGTCACCGTGCAGGCACGGCTGCGCGGTGACGAGGGACCGCTCGCCGGACGGACCGCTCCCCCGGGCGAGATCCCCTCCATCGATCTCCAGAAGGTCGCGAAGCAGGTCGGGCTGCCGACCTACACCGGCGCGTACGGGCAGGTGCGGTCGGAGTCGCCCGTCGTGGCGCCCACCCCGCAGCGACTCCTGCCGCAGGCTGCCGACACGGGCGTCGACGAGGGCACGCACCTCTCCTACGCGATCCAGTGGATCCTGTTCGCGCTGCTCGGCTTCGGCGCGCTCGGCTGGTCGATCCGTCGCGACCTGCTCGACGCGGGCGACGAGGTCGTC
>NZ_CAXTHO010000012.1:2175-39296 GCF_964244015.1 uncultured Amnibacterium sp.
CGCGCTCGGCTGGTCGATCCGTCGCGACCTGCTCGACGCGGGCGACGAGGTCGTCACGGCAGCGGAGGATCGGGCGGTCGTCCGCCGCGCGAGGCGCACCCCGAGCGACGAGTCCGTGGAGGACGAGCTGACCGACGCCCGCTGACACACTTTTCATCTTCACGGAGTTTTGGCGCAGCCAAAACTCCGTAAAGATGAAAAGTGGTCAGCTGACACTGCACCTAGCTGACGCTGATCAGGTCGGCGTACTCCGGGGTCCAGAGGTCCTCGGTGCCGTCCGGCATGATCAGGACGCGCTCGGGGTTCAGCGCTTCGACCGCGCCCTCGTCGTGGCTGACGAGCACCACGGCGCCGCTGTAGTTCGCGAGCGCGCCGAGGATCTCCTCCCGGCTGGCGGGGTCGAGGTTGTTCGTAGGCTCGTCGAGCAGCAGCACGTTCGCCGCGGAGACCACGAGCATCGCGAGCGCGAGGCGGGTCTTCTCACCGCCGGAGAGCACGCCGGCGGGCTTGTCGCCGTCGTCGCCGGTGAACAGGAACGAGCCCAGCACCCGCCGGGCCTCCGTGGACGTGAGGTTCGGGGCAGCCGACACCATGTTCTCGAGCACCGTCCGCCGGACGTCGATCGTCTCGTGCTCCTGCGCGTAGTACCCGATGCGCAGCCCGTACCCGGGCTCGAGCTGCCCGGTGTCCGGCTGGTCGACACCCGCCAGGATCCGGAGGAGCGTCGTCTTCCCCGCGCCGTTCAGACCGAGGATCACGACCTTCGAACCGCGGTCGATCGCCAGGTCGACCGCGGAGAAGATCTCGAGCGACCCGTAGGACTTCGAGAGATCGGAGGCCATCAGCGGCGTCTTGCCGGAGGGGGCCGGGTCCGGGAAGCGCAGCTTCGCGACGCGATCGACCTGGCGGACCTCCTCCAACCCCGACAGCAGCCGCTCGGCCCGACGCACCATGTTCTGCGCGGCGACCGCCTTCGTCGCCTTCGCACCCATCTTCGCGGCCTGCAGCTGCAGCGCGCCGGCTTTCTTCTCGGCGTTCTGGCGCTCGCGCTTGCGCCGCTGCTCGTCGCCCTCACGCTGCTTCAGGTACTGGCGCCAGCCCATGTTGTAGACGTCGAGCACCTGGCGGTTCGCGTCGAGGTAGAACACCCGGTTCACGACGTCGCCGACGAGCACGACGTCGTGGCTGATCACGATCACGCCGCCGCGGTACTGCTTCAGGAAGTCGCGCAGCCAGATCACCGAATCGGCGTCGAGGTGGTTCGTCGGCTCGTCGAGGATCAGCGTGCGGGCATCGGAGAACAGGATGCGCGCCAGCTCGATGCGTCGGCGCTGCCCTCCGGACAGCGTGTTGAGCGGCTGATCGAGGATGCGGTCGGGCAGCGACAGGTTCGACGAGATCGACGCCGCTTCCGCCTCGGCCGAGTAGCCGCCGCGGGCGAGGAACTCCTCCTCCAGCGCCGCGTACCGGTTGATCGCCTTCTCCGACACGGCGGGATCGGCGGACCCCATCCGCTCGGTGGCCTCGGACATCTGGAGGGCGACGGTGCCGAGGCCGCGGGCGTCGAGAATGCGGGTGCGCGCGAGCTGCTCCGGATCGCCCGCACGCGGATCCTGAGGAAGGTAGCCGATGTCGCCCCACCGCTCGACCCGGCCGTCCGCCGGCTGGAGGTCGCCGGCGAGCACCTTCGTCAGCGTCGTCTTCCCGGCGCCGTTGCGGCCCACCAGGCCGACCTTGTCGCCGTCGGAGACGCGGAACTCGACGTCCGCCATCAGGCGGCGAGCGCCGACGGTGATCTCGAGGCCGTGCACCGCGAGCATGACGGGCTCCTCTGACGTAGGTCGACTTGGCTGAGATCGACGGCGAAGTGGCCCGTCGCGTGTGCAGAAGGCACAGAACCGTGATTCGGGCAGCGCCCTAGTCTAGATCCGCGCCGGCACGTCGCCGACGCGAGAAGGAGTCGCCCGGTGTCGCTGTCCCTCGCCCCGTCCCGTCCCGTCCTCGCGGACCGGGTGCTGCCCGCCGTCCTCAGGCTCTCGAAGGGGGGTTCGCTGGCGACCGATGCGGCGCTCGTCCTCGGCGGAGCAGCGCTCACCGCCGGTCTCGCGCAGCTGTACATCCCGATGTGGCCGGTCCCCATGACCGGGCAGACGTTCGCGGTACTGCTGGTCGGCACCGTCCTCGGCTCGCTGCGCGGCTCGCTTTCGATGGCGCTCTACCTCGTCGCCGGCGTCGCGGGAGCGCCTGTCTTCGCCGAGCACAAGTCGGGCAGCCTGTTCGCCCTCACCTCGGGCGGCTTCATCATCGGGTTCATCGCGGCTGCGGCGCTCGTCGGCTGGCTCGCGCAGCGCCGCTGGGACCGGCGGATCGTCGGCACGATCGTGTCCTTCGTGGCCGGCACGGCCGTGATGTACGCCTTCGGGCTGCCGTGGCTCGCCGCGACGCTCGGGAACCTCGGGCCGTCGGTCTGGCACGACCTCCTGCACTACGACTCGCTCGGCGCGGCGGTCTGGGGCGCCGGAGTCGCGCCGTTCCTGATCGGCGACGCCGTCAAGGCCGTCGCGGCAGGACTCCTGCTCCCGGGAGCCTGGCTCCTGGTCCGCCGCGCGGAGGCGTCGAAGCGGGCCTGACCGGTTGACTTTGCTCACGCAGAAAGCCGCCCGACGTGAAGTCGGGCGGCTTTCTGCGTGAGCAGAGTGGAGGAGCTACATCTGGAAGCCGATGGCCCGCATCATGTCCTTGCCGTCGTCGGTCATCCGGTCGGGACCCCACGGCGGCATCCACACCCAGTTGATCCGGAACCGCTCGACATGGCCGTCGAGGGCCTGCGCGGTCTCGTCCTCGATCACGTCGGTCAGCGGGCAGCCGGCGGAGGTGAGGGTCATGTTGATGACGAGCGCGTCGCTCTCGTCGTCCCAGTTCAGGTCGTAGATCAGCCCGAGGTCGACGACGTTCACGCCCAGCTCGGGGTCGACGACGTCCTTCAACGCCTCCGACAGCTCGTCGAAGCGCTCCGGTGCCAGCGGGGTGGTCATCAGACCGTCGCCTCCGTGGTCAGGAACCGGTCGTAGCCCTCGTTCTCGAGACGATCGGCCAGCTCGGGGCCGCCCTCCTCGGCGACGCGGCCGGCGACGAACACGTGCACGAAGTCCGGCTTGATGTACCGCAGGATCCGCGTGTAATGCGTGATGAGCAGGACGCCGAGGCCGGTGTTGCTCTTGGCGCGGTTCACCCCCTCCGACACGATCTTCAGCGCGTCCACATCGAGGCCCGAGTCGGTCTCGTCGAGCACGGCGAACTTCGGCTTCAGCAGCTCGAGCTGCAGGATCTCGTGCCGCTTCTTCTCGCCTCCGGAGAAGCCCTCGTTGACGTTGCGCTCCGCGAAGGTGCTGTCCATCCGCAGCGCTTCCATCGAGCCGCGGACGTCCTTCACCCAGCCGCGGATCGATGGCGCCGAGCCGTCGATCGCGGTCTTCGCGGTGCGGAGGAAGTTCGAGACCGTCACGCCCGGGATCTCGACCGGGTACTGCATCGCGAGGAAGAGGCCGGCGCGGGCGCGCTGGTCGACCGTCATCGCGAGCACGTCCTCACCGTCGAGCGTGATCGAGCCGGAGTCGACCTTGTACCGGGGGTGGCCGGCGATCGTGTACGCCAGGGTCGACTTGCCCGAACCGTTCGGGCCCATGATCGCATGCGTCTCGCCCTCGTCGAGACGCAGGTCGACGCCGCGCAGGATCGGCTTGTTGCCCTGATCGGTGTCGATCGAGACGTGGAGATCGCTGATCGCGAGGGTGGACATCGGGTTCCTTACTGGGTCAGGCGGGAAGCTCGGACGCGGGCACGGGTGTCGGGTCGACGAGCACGTCGTCCCCCACCAGCGTGACCGTGTAGACGGGGACCGGCTGGTACGCCGGCAGGGTGAGGGGGCGCCCGCTCGTGAGCGAGAACTTCGAGCCGTGCGCCCAGCACTCGAGCGTGCCATCCTCGACGAAGCCCTCCGCGAGGGAGATGTCGCCGTGGGTGCAGGTGTCGCCGATCGCGAAGACCTCGCCGTTCGCATCCTTCACGACCGCGACGGGGACTCCCCCGACGTTCACGCGGAGGGCGGAGTCCTGCTCGAGGTCGTCGATGCCGCAGACGCGCTCGGCGGTCACGACGCGGCTCCTGCGAGCTCGGCCTCGATCGCCTCCTGGAGGCGCGCCTCCAGGTCGGGCACACCGATCTTCTGCACGATCGAGGAGAGGAAGCCGCGCACGACGAGGCGGCGGGCGACCTCCTCCGTGATCCCGCGGGCTTGCAGGTAGAAGAGCTGCTCGTCGTCGAAGCGGCCGGTCGCGGAGGCGTGGCCCGCGCCCGCGATGTCGCCGGTCTCGATCTCGAGGTTCGGGATCGAGTCGGCCCGCGGGCCGTCGGTGAGCACCAGGTTGCGGTTCTGCTCGTACGAGTCGGTTCCCGATGCGTCCGGACCGATCAGGACGTCGCCGATCCAGACCGTGTGCGCGCCCTCGCCCTGCAGCGCGCCGCGGTACTCGACGCGGCCCTTCGTGTGGTCGGCCTTGTGGAACAGGAAGACCTGGCTCTCCAGGTGCTGCGCCGCGTCCGCGAAGTAGACGCCGAGCAGGTCGCCGTCCGCACCGGAGCCGGACAGGGTGACGGAGGGGTTGACCCGGACGATGGACCCGCCGAGCGACACGACCACGTGCTTCAGGTGGGCGTCCCGCCCGACCTGGGCGAAGTGGTTCGCGACGTGCTTGGCGCCATCCGCCCAGTCCTGCACCGTGACGACGGTGACGTCCGCGCCGTCGCCGACGAGGATCTCGACGTTCTCCGCCAGGTTCGCCGCGCCGGAGTTGTTGAGCACGACGACGCCGCGTGCGAAGCGGGCGACGTCGATGACGGTGTGCGCCCCGCGTGCAGCGTCACCGAGCGCGCTGCGCGTGATGGTCGTGGCCGAGGGCTCGTCGCCGGTCAACGTGACGAGCAGCGCCTCCTCGAACGAGGACCACGCGTTCGCTGCGGCCTTGTCCTCGGGGATGCCGGCGGTCCCGATGCGGTCGTCGTCGCGGCCGACCCAGCGGACCTCGGCCTCGCCGGAGACCGCGCCGTCGAACTCGTAGCGGCCACCGTCGAGCTCGCCGTCGATCAGGTCCTTCAGCTCCGCGATCGGCGTGAGCTTCCAGGCCGCCTCGCGTCCGGTCACGGCGGGGAACGCGCCGACGTCGGTCGACGCGAACCGCTCGTTGCGCGACTGCACCGGCACGTCGCCGTGGCCGCTGGTGGCGTCGGCGATGATCGACGGCCGTGTCCCGGTCCCGGTGACGACCTCGAGCGTGTTGCCCTCGGGCGTCGCCAAGGTCTGCGCCTCGTCCGCCACCTAGCCGACGCTCCCTTCCATGCCCATCTCGATCAGCTTGTTCAGCTCGAGGGCGTACTCCATCGGCAGCTCGCGGGCGATCGGCTCGATGAAGCCGCGCACGATCATCGCCATCGCCTCGTCCTCCGGCATGCCGCGGCTCATCAGGTAGAAGAGCTGCTCCTCGCTCACCTTCGAGACGGTCGCCTCGTGGCCGAGCTGCACGTCGTCGACGCGGATGTCGATCGCGGGGTAGGTGTCGGAGCGGCTGATCGTGTCGACGAGCAGCGCGTCGCAACGCACCGTGTTCGCGGAGTGGTGCGCGTTGGGGTCCATCCGCACCTCGCCGCGGTACCCGGCCCTGCCGCCGCCGCGCGCGATCGACTTCGAGACGATCGACGACTGCGTGTACGGCGCCATGTGGATCATCTTGGCGCCGGCGTCCTGGTGCTGGCCGGGGCCGGCGAACGCGACGGAGAGCGTCTCGCCCTTCGCGTGCTCCCCCACCAGGTAGATGGAGGGGTACTTCATCGTCACCTTCGAGCCGATGTTGCCGTCGATCCACTCCATCGTCGCGCCCTCGTGGGCGATGGCCCGCTTGGTGACGAGGTTGTAGACGTTGTTCGACCAGTTCTGGATGGTCGTGTACCGCACGCGGGCGTTCTTCTTGACGACGATCTCGACGACCGCGGAGTGCAGCGAGTCGCTCTTGTAGATCGGCGCCGTGCAGCCCTCGATGTAGTGCACGTAGGAGCCCTCGTCGGCGATGATCAGCGTCCGCTCGAACTGGCCCATGTTCTCGGTGTTGATCCGGAAGTAGGCCTGCAGCGGGATCTCGACGTGCACACCCGGCGGCACGTAGACGAACGAGCCGCCGGACCAGACCGCGGTGTTCAGCGCGGCGAACTTGTTGTCGCCCGCCGGGATGACCGTGCCGAAGTACTCCTCGAAGAACTCGGGGTGCTCCTTCAGCGCCGTGTCGGTGTCCATGAAGATGACGCCCTGGGCCTCGAGCTCCTCGGCGATCTGGTGGTACACGACCTCGGACTCGTACTGCGCGGCGACCCCGCCGACGAGGCGCTGACGCTCCGCCTCGGGGATGCCGAGGCGCTCGTACGTGTTCCGGATGTCCTCGGGGAGGTCCTCCCAGGTCTGCGCCTGCTTCTCGGTGGACTTCACGAAGTACTTGATGTTGTCGAAGTCGATGCCCGACAGGTCGGCACCGAAGGTCGGCATCGGCTTGCGGCCGAACATCGACAGGCCCTTGAGCCGGTTCTTCAGCATCCAGCCGGGCTCGCTCTTCCGGGCGGAGATGTCGGTCACGACCGCGGACGAGATGCCGCGTCTCGCGGAGGCGCCAGCGACATCGGAATCGGACCAGCCGAACTCGTAGACACCCAGGCCCTCGAGCTCGGGGCGGTCGATCAGCACGTCGGTCATGACAGGTGCTCCTCTCGTTACCGGTACCCAACAGGACGGCAGGACGCCGCATTCCGTCGGTTCGCAGCTGCTCGCGCGGGGGCCTGCGCGATCCGGGCGCCGGTCACGCCACCAGGACCGAGGACGATGCCCCGTCGACCCGCCGGAACCTCACAGGTGAGGCCTCCAGCAGAACCTCGATCCTACCGGAGCGCACTCCGCAGCGCGTGTGTGCGCCGATCAGCGCAGCACGGCTTCCGCGGTCGCGGGATCGGCGGGCACGTCCCGGACCGGCGCGACTCGACCGAACAGCGCGGGATGCGTGTCGAGCAGCACCCGAAGCACACCGACCCACACCAGCGCGGCGCCGAGCAGGTGCAGCACGACGAGCCCGCCGGGCAACCCGGTGAGCGCCTGCACGATCCCGATCAGCCCCTGCGACGCGAGGACGGCGAGCAGCACGGCGACCCGACGCCGGGCCAGCGCGGTGGAGGCGCCTCCCGCGCGCAGCTGGACCAGCAGGACGACGGCGAGCACCACCACCACGACCGCGATCGTGCCGTGCATCGCGGTCAGGACGGTCCAGGGCACCACGGTGATGCGCGGCACGGCGACCGAGTCGCCGGAGTGCGGGCCCGCACCGGTCACGACGGTGCCGAGCACGACGAGCACCGCGGCCGCCGCAGCCAGCGCCCACGCCGTCGCGCCGACCGCACCGTGCACCGTGGTCGCCGCGGCGGACTGCCGGGTCCGGTGCCAGGCGAGGGTCGTCGTGGTGAGCAGGGCGAACGCGAGCACGAAGTGCAGGGCGACGACGTAGGGGTCGAGCCCGACGAGCACGGTGATGCCGCCGGCGACGGCGTTCACGATCACGAGCCAGAACTGCGACCAGGTCAGGCGCGCCAGCGTCCGCTGCCACGGGCGCTGCAGCGCGGCGGCGACGATCGCCCAGCCGACGGCGAGCACCAGCACGGAGGTGAGGACCCGGTTCCCGAACTCGATCAGCCCGTGGATGCCGAGCGCGGGCGTGGTCGGCAGCGATCCGGCCTCGCACTGCGGCCACGTCGGGCAGCCGAGACCGGAGCCGGTCACCCGCACGACGCCGCCGGTGACGACGATCAGGATGCTGACGACGAGCGCGGCCGTCGTGCCCCAGCGCAGGGCCCGGGGGCCGAGCGAGACGCGGCCGGCGAGCCACGCGAGCGGTGTCCGCGGCCGCCGATCGATCGAGTCGCTCACCGTCCCGATCGTACCGGCGCCGCCCGCCGGGGCGGGTCGCACTCGAAGCGATCAGCGCAGCAGGACGTCCAGCGCGATGCCGAGGAAGACCAGGGACAGCGAGCCGATGGAGGCGTGGAAGACGCGCATCGGCGACGTCTGCACGCCCGCGAGCGCCCGCGAGTAGAGCCGGTGCGTCTCCCAGACGAACCAGCCGCCGGCGCCGAGGGCGACGACCGTGTAGATCGGGCCCATGCCCGCGACCGGGATCAGCAGCAGGGTGCAGGCCAGCGTCGCCCATGAGTAGAGGACGGTCTGCAGGCCGACCTGCGTCTGGGACCGGACCGCGCCGAGCATCGGCACGCCGACCGAGGAGTAGTCGTCGCGGTACTTCACCGACAGCGGCCAGTAGTGCGGGGGTGTCCACAGGAAGATGACCGCGAACAGCACCCAGGCGGCAGGAGCGAGGGTGTCCGTGACGGCCGCCCAGCCGATCAGGACGGGGAAGCAGCCGGCGAGGCCGCCCCAGATGATGTTCTGGCTCGTCCGGCGCTTGAGCCACAGCGTGTAGATGAAGACGTAGAAGCCGATCGCGATCAGCGACAGCGAAGCGGCGAGCCAGGTGGTCAGCAGCCCGAGCACGAGGGTCGAGACGACGGTGAGCAGCCATGCGAAGGCGAGGGCCTGCCGCGTCGTCAGATCGCCCGTCACGAGCGGACGGTGCCGGGTGCGGTGCATCACGCGGTCGATGTCGCGGTCGATCACCATGTTGAACGTGTTGGCCGCACCCGCCGAGAGCGTGCCCCCGACCAGGGTCGCCGCCACGACCACCAGGTCCGGCACGCCGTGCGCCGCCAGGATCATCACCGGGATGGTCGTCACGAGCAGCAGCTCGACGACCCGCAGCTTCATCAGGGCGACGTAGCCCCTGACCTGGCGCCCCGCGGGGACGCGGCCTGGCCGGGCGGCCCGTGCCTGCCCGTCTGACACCCTCACCGTCGTGCTCACTGCTGGGGATTCTAGGTGAATCGCGCCCCGCTCGAAGCGGCTGTTCACCGAACAGCGGGACCATCGCCTCGGCGGTCGTACGGCTGTCCATAGACTTGCGGACGGCTGCCGTACAGCCGCCGCTTCTGAACTCCACCGACGGAAGGATCGTCGTGACCGACGTCAAGACCCGTGCAGGAACCGAGCTCGAATGGACGGAGCTCGACCGGAGAGCGGTCGACACGACGAAGGCGCTCGCCGCCGACGCCGTGCAGAAGGCGGGGAACGGCCACCCGGGCACCGCCATCAGCCTCGCGCCCCTGGCCTACCTCCTGTTCCAGAAGGTGATGCGCCGTGACCCGTCCGACAGCACGTGGCTCGGCCGCGACCGCTTCATCCTGTCCAACGGCCACTCGTCGCTGACGCAGTACATCCAGTTCTACCTGGGCGGCTACGGGCTCGAGCTCGACGACCTGCAGCAGCTCCGCCAGTACGGCTCGAAGACCCCCGGCCACCCGGAGTACGGCCACACCGACGGCATCGAGATCACGACCGGCCCGCTCGGCTCCGGCTTCGCCGCCTCCGTCGGGTTCGCGTACGCAGCGCGGTTCGAGCGGGGGCTGTTCGACCCCGACGCCGCGCAGGGCGCGAGCCCGTTCGACCACTTCATCTACGTGGTCGCGGGCGACGGCGACATCGAGG
Organism: uncultured Amnibacterium sp.; assembly: GCF_964244015.1. Classification (NCBI taxonomy): domain Bacteria; kingdom Bacillati; phylum Actinomycetota; class Actinomycetes; order Micrococcales; family Microbacteriaceae; genus Amnibacterium; species uncultured Amnibacterium sp. The sequence continues at coordinate 11,855 of NZ_CAXTHO010000012.1, forward strand.
AGGGCGTCACGAACGAGGCCGCGTCGCTCGCCGGCACGCAGCAGCTCGGCAACCTGATCGCCTACTACGACGACAACCAGATCTCGATCGAGGACGACACCAACATCGCGCTGTCCGAGGACGTCGCGAAGCGCTACGAGGCGCTCGGCTGGCACGTGCAGACGGTCGACTGGAAGGCCGGCGACGACTACCACGAGGACGTCGACGCGCTCTACGCCGCGACCCTCGAGGCGCAGCGCGTCACCGACAAGCCGTCGATCATCGTGCTGAAGACGATCATCGGCTGGCCCTCCCCCACGCTCCGCAACACCGGCAAGATCCACGGCTCGGCGATGGGCGACACCGAGATCAAGGGTCTGAAGACGGCCCTCGGGCTCGACCCGGAGAAGACCTTCGACGTCGCTCCCGAGGTGCTGGAGCACACCCGCGAGGCGGTCGACCGCGGCGCGGCCGCGCACGCCGAGTGGTCCGAGCAGCTGGACGCCTGGGCGACGGCGAACCCCGACCGCAAGGTTCTGCTCGACCGCGTGCTGTCGGGCGAGCTGCCCGACGACGCGTTCGTGGACGTGCCCGTGTTCCCGGCCGGCACGGCCGTCTCGACGCGCGTCGCCTCCGGCAAGGTCATCAACGGCATCGCGAAGCACGTCCCGGAGTTCTGGGGCGGGTCGGCCGACCTCGCGGAGTCGAACAACACCGCCATCGAGGGCTCGGACAGCTTCCTGCCGCCGGAGCGCAGCTCGGCGATGTGGAAGGCGAACCCCTACGGCCGCGTGCTGCACTTCGGCATCCGCGAGCACGCGATGGGGAACATCCTGAACGGCATCGTGCTGCACGGGAACACCCGGGTGTTCGGAGCGACCTTCCTGATCTTCAGCGACTACATGCGCCCGCCGGTCCGGCTGGCCGCACTCATGAAGGCGCCGACGATCTACGTCTGGACGCACGACTCCGTCGCCCTCGGCGGCGACGGCCCGACGCACCAGCCGGTCGAGACCCTCTGGGCGCTGCGCCTCATCCCGCAGCTCGACATCGTCCGCCCGGGCGACGCGAACGAGACCGCCGCGGCCTGGAAGCAGGTCCTGTCCCGCCGCCAGGGCCCGGCCGGCCTGGCGCTGAGCCGTCAGAACCTGCCGGTCTTCGAGCGCGGCGACGGCGAAGCGTCGGGGGACGTCTACGCCTCCACCGACGGCGTCGCGAAGGGCGCCTACGTCTTCGCCGCGGCGAAGAACGGCACGCCCGACGTGATCCTCATCGCGACGGGTTCCGAGCTGCAGGTCGCCGTCGAGGCGCGCCTGAAGCTCGCGGAGGAGGGCATCGACGCGCAGGTGGTGTCGGCTCCCTCCCTCGAATGGTTCGACGAGCAGAGCGCGGAGTACAAGGAGTCGGTGCTGCCGGCCGCTGTGAAGGCGCGGGTGTCCGTCGAGGCGGGCGCGACGCTCGGCTGGGCGAAGTACATCGGCGACCAGGGCAGGGCGGTCGGGATCGACCACTTCGGCGCGAGCGCCGACGGCGACTTCCTGCTGCAGGAGTTCGGCATCACCACGGAGCACGTCGTGGCCGCCGCGAAGGAATCCCTGGGCCGCTGACGCGGTTCCAGTCCAGGAATTCAAGGAGCTGACATGAGCATCACGCAGAACACCGCCGAGTCGGGCACGACCGACTCGAACACCGCCGCGCTCTCCCGCGCAGGCGTGAGCATCTGGCTCGACGACCTCTCGCGCGAGCGGATCACCTCGAAGGGCCTTCAGGAGCTGATCGAGGAGAAGAACGTCGTCGGCGTGACGACGAACCCCACGATCTTCGCTGCGGCGCTGTCGAAGGGCGAGTCCTACGACGAGCAGGTCAGGGAGCTGAAGGCCAAGGGCGCGGACGTCGCGCAGGCGATCTTCGAGATCACGACCAAGGACGTCGGCGACGCCGCGGACATCTTCAAGGGCGTCTACGCCGACTCGAACGGCTATGACGGCCGTGTCTCGATCGAGGTCTCCCCCGAGCTGGCGCACGACACCGAGGCGACGTCCTCCGAGGCGAAGCGGCTCTGGAGCACCATCGAGAAGCCGAACGTCATGATCAAGATCCCGGCGACGCTCGAGGGCCTCCCCGCGATCACCGCGGCGATCGCGGCCGGCATCAGCGTCAACGTCACGCTGATCTTCTCGCTCGAGCGCTACCAGGCGGTCATCGACGCGTACCTCGAGGGCCTCGTGCAGGCCGATGCCGCCGGCATCGACCTGTCGACGATCCACTCCGTCGCGTCGTTCTTCGTCTCCCGCGTGGACACCGAGATCGATAAGCGCCTGAACGCGGTCGGTACGGACGAGGCGAAAGCCCTCAAGGGCAAGGCCGCCGTCGCGAACGCGCGGCTCGCCTACGAGCTCTTCGTCGAGGCGTTCGGCACCGAGCAGGCGATCGAGCTGCAGGAGAAGGGTGCGAACCGTCAGCGGCCGCTGTGGGCGTCGACCGGCGTGAAGGACCCGGACCTGCCGGACACCTTCTACGTCGTCGACCTCGTCACCCACGGCGTCGTGAACACGATGCCCGAGAAGACGCTCGACGCGGTCGCCGATCACGGCGAGGTCACGGGCGACACGATCGTCGGCAAGTACGACGAGGCCCGCGACGACCTCGCGAAGCTGAAGGCCGCCGGCATCGACCTCGACGAGGTCACCGAGCTGCTGGAGACCGAGGGCGTCGAGAAGTTCATCGTGTCCTGGCACGAGCTGACCGACACGGTCGCGAAGGCGCTCGAAGCCGCCTGAGCGCATCACCGGAGCGCGGTCGGCGTCGAGCGCCGGCCGCGTTCCCATGCGCGTTGCGAAGGAGACCTGATGAACGCGCCTCTGCTCGGCCCCGGCACCAACCCCCTCCGGGTCCCGGTCGACCGGCGTCTGAACCGCATCGCCGGTCCGTCCGCGCTGGTCATCTTCGGGATCACCGGCGACCTCGCCCGCAAGAAGCTGATGCCGGCGGTGTACGACCTCGCGAACCGCGGACTGCTGCCTCCGGGCTTCGCGCTCGTCGGGTTCGCGCGGCGCGACTGGAGCGACGAGCAGTTCGTCGAGTTGGTCCGCGATGCCGTCAAGGCGTTCGCGCGCACGCCGTTCCGCGAGGACGTCTGGCAGCAGCTCGCTCGCGGGATCCGGTTCGTGCAGGGCACGTTCGACGACCCGGCCGGGTACGACCGCCTCCGCGAGACGCTCGACCGGCTCGAGACCGAGCGGGGCACCCTGGGCAACGCCGCCTTCTACCTGTCAATCCCGCCGAAGGACTTCCCGCAGGTCACCGAGCACCTCTCGGCCGCCGGGCTGTCCTCGACGAGCGTGGCGAAGCAGCGCGAGGGGCGCTGGCGTCGCGTCGTCATCGAGAAGCCGTTCGGCTCCGACCTGACGACGGCCCGCGAGCTGAACGCCGTCGTCGAGCGCGTGTTCCCCGCCGACGCGGTGTTCCGCATCGATCACTACCTCGGCAAGGAGACGGTCCAGAACCTCCTCGCCCTCCGGTTCGCGAACATGCTGTTCGAACCGATCTGGAACGCCAACTCCGTCGACCACGTGCAGATCACGATGGCGGAGGACATCGGTGTCGGCGGCCGTGCCGGCTACTACGACGGCATCGGTGCCGCGCGTGACGTCATCCAGAACCACCTCCTGCAGCTGCTCGCCCTCACCGCGATGGAGGAGCCGGTCTCGTTCGAGGCGGCGCATCTGCGCGCCGAGAAGGAGAAGGTGCTGTCGGCCGTCCGCCTGTCGCGCGATCTCGGGTCGGCGACGGCCCGCGGTCAGTACGCCTCCGGCTGGCAGGGCGGCGAGCGCGTCATCGGCTTCCTCGAGGAGGACGGGATGGATCCGCACTCGACGACCGAGACCTACGCCGCGATCCGGCTGGACATCGGCACCCGGCGCTGGGCCGGCGCGCCGTTCTACCTCCGCGCCGGGAAACGCCTGGGCCGGAGAGTGACCGAGATCGCCGTCGTGTTCAAACGTGCGCCGCACGGGCTGTTCGCCGAGAGCCAGACCTCGTTGCTCGGGCAGAACGCGTTGGTGATCCGGGTGCAGCCCGACGAGGGCATCACGATCCGCTTCGGCTCGAAGGTCCCGGGCGCCGGCATGCAGGTGCGCGACGTGACCATGGACTTCGGTTACGGCCACGCCTTCACCGAGGCGAGCCCGGAGGCGTACGAACGGTTGATCCTCGACGTGCTGCTCGGCGACCCACCGCTGTTCCCCCGGCACGAGGAGGTCGAGCTGTCCTGGAAGATCCTCGACCCGGTCGAGGAGTTCTGGGCGTCGGGTGGCCGACCCGAGCAGTACCGGCCCGGGACCTGGGGGCCGGCTTCCGCAGACGCGCTGATGGCGCGCGACGGACGAACCTGGAGACGCCCGTGATCGTCGACCTGCCCGGGACCACCATCGCGAAGGTCAGCCGCGAGCTGGTGACGATCCGCTCCGAGGGCGGCGCCGTCGCACTCGGCCGCGTCCTCACGCTGGTCATCAGCACCACGAGCGATGCGGCTGAGGAGGCCATCCGGGCCGCGAACGACGCGTCGCGCGAGCACCCCATGCGGGTGCTCGTGGTCGTGCACGAGTCGGGCGACCTGACCGCGCCCGCGCGGCTCGACGCGCAGATCCGGGTCGGTGGCGACGCGGGTGCGAGCGAGGTCGTCGTCCTGCGGGTCGCAGGGCCCGCCGGTTCGGACGAGGAGGGCCTGATCACCGGCCTGCTCCTGCCCGACGCCCCCGTCGTCGCCTGGTGGCCTGGGCCCGAGATGCCCGAGGTCGTCGCCGACTCGCCGCTCGGCAGGATCGCCCAGCGGCGCATCACCGACGCGTCGGCGCAGCCCGATCCGACCGCGGCGATCGACCACCTCGCTGCCAGCTACCGCCCGGGCGACACGGACTTCGCCTGGACGCGCCTGACGCTCTGGCGGGCCGTGCTCGCCGCCGCTCTCGATCAGCCGCCATACGACCCGATCGATGCGGTCGAGGTGTCCGGGGCGGCGGACTCCCCCTCCACCGAGCTGCTCGCGGCATGGCTGCGGCTCGCGCTCGACATCCCGGTCGCCGTCGTGCTGTCGGATCGGTCGACCGGTTCCAGCGGCATCCACGGGGTGCGGCTGTTCCGCTCCTCCGGGGTCATCGACCTGGAGCGGAACGTACCCGACGTGGCGACCCTCTCGCAGCCCGGTCAGCCGACGCAGGACGTCTCGCTGCCCAGGCGCGGTCTGCGAGACTGCCTCGCGGAGGAGCTGCGGCGCCTCGACCCGGACGACCTCTACGGTCAGGTGCTCACGGAGGGGCTCGCCGGGTTGGACCGTGGCCTCGCCGTCACCGCGTCAGTGACTGGAGGACCGTGACCAACGAACGCCGTGTGCTCGTGCATCCCGACGTGGAGGGGCTGATCGCCGCTGTCGCGGCGCGGTTCCTGACGAAGCTCACCGACCTGATGGACGAGTACCACGACGTCAACATCGTGCTCACCGGCGGGACCGCCGGCGGTCAGGGCGTCCAGCGGGCGATCGCGGACTCCCCGATGCGCGGCGCGATCGACTGGAGCCGCGTCCATTTCTGGTGGGGCGACGAGCGATTCCTGCCCAAGGGGGATCCCGAGCGGAACGAGACGCAGGCCCGCGAGGCGCTCCTCGACCACATCCCGGTCCCTCCCGAGCACATCCACCCCTTCCCCGCTTCCGACGAGGAACCGGACATCGACGCCGCCGCTGCCCGCTACGCGAACGAGCTGCGGGCGCACGCCGATCCGTCGCTGCTGCTCGGCGTGCCGCGGTTCGACATCACGTTCCTCGGGGTCGGTGCCGATGGCCACATCGCCTCGCTCTTCCCCGAGCACGGCGTGCGGATCACCGACGACCGCCTGGTGATCGTGGACCGGAACTCGCCGAAGCCGCCGCCGCTGCGCCTCAGCCTCACCCTGCCGGTGATCAACAGCTCCCAGCGCATCTGGATGGTGCTGTCCGGCGCGGAGAAGGCATCCGCGCTCGGCCTCGCTCTCGCCGGGGCGTCACCGATCGAGGTACCGGCCGCCGGCGCGCAGGGTCGCCGCCGCACGGTCTTCTTCGTCGACCAGGAAGCTGCGGAGGACGTGCCGCAGAACCTCATCGCCTCCAGCTACTGACCGGTTCAGGTTCACGGATCAGGGGATTCGGGCGGCGCGAAGCGCCCCCGAATCCCCTGATCCGTGAACCACGGGCGGGAATGGGCCCGAGCAGGTCAGCTGTCGGCGGAGATCTTGCCGCGGCGGATGCGCAGCTGCTTCAGCGCGTCCTCGAGCAGGGACGCCGCTTCCTCGTCGGTGCGGCGCTCCTTCACGTACGCGAGGTGCGTCTTGTAGGGCTCGTTCTTCGCGACCGACGGGGGGTTCGCCTTGTCCCGGCCGGCGGGGAGTCCGCTCGACGGGGAGTCGATGGTCGCCGGGATCTCGTCGTCCGGCAGGTTCGCCGCGAAGTACCGCACCGTCTCGTTGCCGAGCGCATCCCAGTAGGAAACGGCGACCCGCTCGGCGTGGTACCCGTGGTCCTGCTCGCCCATCGGACCCGCTCCGACCCGAGAGCCGCGGATCGCACTTCCACCAGAAGCCATGTGTTCGTCCTCTTCCTGTCGTCGACCGCTGCGCTCAGGGGCCGTCGAAGCGGGTGATGAGGCCGAGCACCACGATGCAGGCGAACCAGACGACACCGAGGACCACGGTGATCCGGTTCAGGTTGCGCTCCGCGACACCCGACGCACCGAGGCTCGACGTGACGCCGCCGCCGAACATGTCGGACAGCCCGCCTCCCCGACCCTTGTGCAGCAGGATCAGCAGCGTGAGCAGGATGCTCGTGACCGCGAGGACCACGAGCAGGACGGCCTGCAGGATCTGCATCCGGTTCTCCTCCTAGCGTCGCAGCCGATTCTCAGCCGCAAGCAGTATGCCAGACCGCCCGGTCAGTCGAGGACTGGAGGTTCCGACGAGGCGCTGTGTCGCGCCGACCGTCGAGCCTACGCGCCGACGTGATCCGGGAAGCGCGCGATGCCGGCGAACTCGGTCGGATCGAGGCTCGCGCCGCCGACGAGGGCGCCGTCCACGTCGGGCTTGCGCATGAAGCCGGCGATGTTGCCGCTCTTCACCGATCCGCCGTAGAGGATGCGGGTCTCGGCCGCGTCGTCGTCGCTCAGCACCGCCGCGACGGCGGCACGGATGGCGACGCCGACCTGCTGCGCCGTCTCGGGCGTCGCGACCTTCCCGGTCCCGATCGCCCAGACGGGCTCGTAGGCGACGACGACCGGCGTTCCGGCGGGCACCCCTGCGAGCGCGGCCTTCGTCTGCGCGACGGGGACGGCGCTCGTGCCGTGCAGCTCGAGCTCCTCCTCCGTCTCACCGACGCAGATCACGGGGACGAGCCCGTGACGGACTGCGGCGAGCACCTTCGCGTTGACGATCTCGTCGGTCTCCCCGTGCCCCTGGCGGCGCTCGGAGTGCCCGACGATCACGTAGGTACAGCCGAGCGCCTTCAGGAACGCGCCGGAGATGTCACCCGTGTACGCACCGGCGTCCTTCGGCGACAGGTCCTGCCCACCGAACGCGAGCGTGAACCGATCGGCGTCGATGAGCGTCTGCACGCTGCGCAGATCGGTGAACGGCGGGAACACCGCGACCTCGACGCCCTTCGGGTCGTACGAGGCGTCCTTCAGGGTCCACGCGAGCTTCTGCACCAGCGCGATGCTCTGGAGGTGGTCCAGGTTCATCTTCCAGTTGCCGGCGATCAGTGGTCTGCGTGTCACGCGGTGGCCTCCCAGCCCAGTACTTCGAGGCCCGGCAGGCGCTTGCCCTCGAGGAACTCGAGGCTCGCGCCGCCACCCGTCGAGATGTGCCCGAACCGGTCGTCGCCGAACCCGAGGGTGCGCACCGCGGCGGCGGAGTCCCCGCCGCCCACGACCGACAACCCGTCGACCTCGGTGAGCGCCTCTGCGACCCGCTTCGTGCCGTTCGCGAACGCGGGGAACTCGAACACGCCCATCGGGCCGTTCCAGAACACGGTCCGCGACCCGGCGATCGCGGTGGCGAAAGCACCCGCGGTGTCCGGGCCGATGTCGAGCCCGATGCCGTCGGCGCCGAACGACGACGACTCGATGGCTTCGGCGGGCACCGTCTCGTGAGCGGCGTCAGCCGAGAACGCGGCTGCGACGACAACGTCGGTGGGGACGAGGATCGTCACGCCGAGGTCGGCCGCGCGGAGCAGGTACTCCTGCACCGTGGGGATCTGGTCCTGCTCCAGCAGGCTCTTGCCCACCGCATGCCCCTGCGCGGCGAGGAAGGTGAACAGCATCCCCCCGCCGATGAGCAGGGTGTCGACCCTCGGCAGCAGATGGTCGATGACACCGAGCTTGTCGCTGACCTTCGAGCCGCCGAGCACGACGGCGTACGGCTTCGCGGGGCGCTCGGTCAGCCGCTCGAGGACGGAGAGCTCGCCGGCGATGAGCAGGCCGGCCACGCTGGGCAGCACCTCGGCGAGCTCGTACACGCTCGCCTGCTTGCGGTGCACGACGCCGAAGCCGTCGGAGACGAAGGCGCTCCCGTGCTTCGCGAGGGCCTCCGCGTAGGCACGCCGCTCCCTCGCGTCCTTGCTCGTCTCGCGCGGGTCGAACCGCAGGTTCTCGAGCACGGTCACGGCACCCGTCCCGGGTTCCGCGTCACCCGCGGTGCCGGGGACGAACGTCACCTCACGGCCCAGCAGCTCACCGAGTCGCTCGGCGACCGGTTCGAGGCTGTACTTCGGGTTCGGTTCGCCATCGGGCCGGCCCAGGTGCGAGACGACCGTGACGGAGGCGCCGGCGTCGAGGAGTCGGGTGAGCGTGGGGACGCTCGCGCGCACGCGGCCGTCGTCCGTGATCCTGCCGTCCCTCAGGGGGACGTTCAGATCGCAGCGGACGACGACACGAGTGCCGGCGAGGTCCCCGAGCGTGTCGAGGGTGCGCAGGGACATCGGGTTACAGGCGGGCGGCCACGTAGTCGGTGAGATCGACGAGGCGGCTCGAGTAGCCCCACTCGTTGTCGTACCAGCTCGAGAGCTTGACCTGCGTACCGATGACCCTGGTGAGCTCCGCATCGAACAGCGACGAGTGCGGGTCGCCGACGATGTCCGCGGACACGATCGGGTCGGTGACGTACTTCAGGATGCCCTTCAGGGGGCCGTCGGCGGCCTCCTTGTACGCGGCCTTGACCTCGTCGACGCTCACGGCGCGGGAGGAGGTGACCGTCAGGTCCGTGATGGAACCGACCGGCACCGGCACGCGGAGCGCGAAGCCGTCGAGCTTGCCCTTCAGCTCGGGCAGCACCAGGCCGATGGCCTTCGCCGCACCGGTCGAGGTCGGGATGATCGACAGCGCGGCTGCGCGAGCGCGACGGAGGTCGCTGTGCGGGCCGTCCTGCAGGTTCTGGTCCGCCGTGTACGCGTGGATCGTCGTCATCAGACCGTGCTCGATGCCGAACGCGTCGTTGAACACCTTCGCGAGCGGCGCGAGGCAGTTGGTTGTGCAGGACGCGTTGGACAGGATGTGCATCGAGTCGGGGTCGTAGGTGCCCTCGTTGACACCCATCACGAACGTGCCGTCCTCGCCCGAGGCCGGGGCGGAGATGATGACCTTCTTCGCGCCGGCGGCGATGTGCTTGCGCGCGTCGTCCGCCTTGGTGAAACGGCCCGTGGACTCGATGACGATGTCGACGCCGAGGTCGCCCCAGCCGAGCTGGGCCGGGTCGCGCTGCTCCAGCACGGTCACCGGCTTGCCGTCGACGACGATGCGATCACCGTCGAGCTCGACGGACTCCTTCAGGATCCCCGCGGTGGAGTCGTACTTCAGCAGGTGCGCGAGCGCCGCGTTGTCGGTCAGGTCGTTCACCGCCACGATCTCGATGTCGCTGCCCTTGGCGAGCGCCGCCCTGAAGTAGTTCCGGCCGATCCGGCCGAAGCCGTTGATGCCGACGCGAGTCGTCACTGTTCCTCCGTGGTCATGCGCACCGCGACGGGTGCGCGACATGGTCGTCGGGCCGGCCGCGGGTGAGCGGCCGGCACGGCGATCACGGTACCAGGAGGCCCGAGGTCTGCTTCTGGGCGGTGGTGAAGCGCTGCTCCACGTTCGCCCAGTTCACGATGTTCCAGAAGGCCTTGACGTAGTCGGCCCGCACGTTCGCGTAGTCGAGGTAGTACGCGTGCTCCCACACGTCGAGGAGCAGGAGCGGGACCGTGCCGGCCGGGAAGTCCTGCTGCTGGTCGTGGTACTGCAGGACGATCGGACGCCGACCGATGGAGTCGTAGACGAGCGCGGCCCAGCCGGAGCCCTGCACGCCCATCGCCGCGGCGGTGAACTGCGCGGTGAACTTCTCGAACGAGCCGAAGAACTCGTCGATCGCGGAGGCGATCTCACCGACCGGCTCGTCACCGCCGTCCGGGGAGAGGTTCGTCCAGAAGACCGAGTGGTTGACGTGCCCGGCGAGGTTGAAGGTGAGGTCCTTTGTCAGCTTGTTGATGTTGGCGAAGCCGCCGGACTCACGGGCCTCGGCGAGCTGATCGAGGGCGGTGTTCGCGCCGGTGACATAGGCCTGGTGGTGCTTGCCGTGATGCAGCTCCATGATCCGGGCGCTGATGCTCGGCTGGAGCGCGGCGTAGTCGTAGGGAAGTTCGGGCAGGGTGTACACGGGCATTGCTGCTCCTTCTGAGTGTTCGCCGACGAGCCTACGACCGCCTCCGGAAGCCTTGCTGGGGGCCTCCGACACCTCCTGGTCGATACGCCTACTGGTCGATCTCGGCGGGGACGGCCGACTCGGTGTTCGGCACACCCTCCTCGATCGCCCGCTTGTCGGCGAGCGCGAGCAGGCGGCGGATGCGGCCCGCGACCGCGTCCTTCGTCATGGGCGGGTCCGAGTAGTGCCCGAGCTCGTCGAGGCTCGCGTCGCGGTGGTCGAGGCGCAGCTGGCCCGCGTACCGGAGGTGCTCGGGGATGGTCGGGCCGAGGATCTCGAGCGCGCGCTGCACGCGGGCGCAGGCGGCGACGGCGGCCTGAGCGCTGCGGCGGAGGTTCGCGTCGTCGAAGTTGACGAGGCGGTTCGTGTTCGCCCGCACCTCGCGACGCTGCCGCATCTCCTCCCAGTTCTGCACGCTGCGCCTGGCGCCCATGTGGCCGAGCATCTCGCTGATGGCCTCGCCGTCGCGGATGACGACCCGGTGCACCCCGCGCACCTCGCGGGCCTTCGCCTGCACCTGGAGGCGGCCGGCGGCGCCGACGAGCGCCATCGCGGTCTCGTTGCCGGGGCAGGTGACCTCCAGCGCGGCCGCCCGGCCCGGATCGGTCAGGGAGCCGTGGGCGAGGAAGGCTCCGCGCCAGATGGCTTCGATCTCGTCCGGGGAACCCGTGGTGAGCCGGTTCGGCAGCCCGCGGATCGGTCGGCGCCGGGCGTCGAGCAGACCGGTCTGCCTGGCGAGCGTCTCGCCGCCGTCGACGACCCGCACGAGGTAGTGGTTGTTCCTCCGCACACCGGACGCCGAGAGCACCGTCATCTCGCTGCGCACGCCGTACAGCTCGCTCAGATCGCGGCGGACCCGACGGGCCAGCTGCGGGGTGTCGAGTTCCGATTCGACTGCGATCCGGCCCGAGATGAGGTGGAGCCCGCCGGAGAACCGGAGGATCGTCGCCAACTCCGCTGCCCGGACCGACGTCTTCCCGACGTCGACCTGGGTCAGCTCGTCCTTCACCTCACTGGTCAGTGCCAACGCTCGCGACTCCCCGTCTCTCCCCCGGCATCACCCTGCTGAGCCCTCTGGGATCAGCGCCGTCCCGACTGGCCCTGTTCCGATCGGCGCGGTCCCGATCGGCGCTCGTCCGGGTGACGTCGACGGCACCAGTGTCGCACCCACGGCGCGTCGTCGCACATCAGCGGAAGCTCAGCGAACGCTGCATGTGCCGCGTCCGCTACTCGCGACCGAGGTCGCGGTGCTTCACGTTCACGACCACGCCCGGCTGCGCCGCGATGAGATCGGCGATCCGCTCGACCACCGCGACGGAGCGGTGCTTGCCGCCCGTGCAGCCGATCGCGATGGTCGCGTGGCTCTTGTTCTCGCGCTGGTAGCCCGACAGCACGGGGCGCAGGGCCTCGGCGTACCGGTCGATGAACTCGAGCGCCCCCTGCTGCCCGAGCACGTAGTCGCGCACGTCGTCGTCCCTGCCGGTGTGCGACCGCAGCTCGGGTACCCAGAACGGGTTCGGCAGGAAGCGGGCGTCGGCGACCATGTCGGCGTCCGTCGGGACCCCGTACTTGAACCCGAAGCTCGTGATCGTCACCCGGACGCCCGGGGTGTCGTCCTCGGCGAAGAGCTCGTTGATCGTGGTCGCGAGCTGGTGGATGTTCAGCTCGGAGGTGTCGATGATGATGTCGCTCTGCTCGCGGACGTCCGCGGTCATGTCGCGCTCGGCCGTGATCCCGTCGAGGATCGTCCCGGCACCCTGCAGCGGATGCGGTCGCCGGTTCGCCTCGAACCTGCGCACCAGCGCGGCGTCGTTCGCCTCGAGGAACAGCAGGCGCAGCTGCGGACCGTCGCCGTCGCCGGCCGCAGCGGATGCGTCCTTCAGCTCGGTGAGCAGCTGCCCGCCGCGGACGTCGACCACGACGGCGATGCGCGACAGCCGTTCGTCGGAGTGGCCGGCGAGATCGAGCAGCGGGCGCAGCATCTGCGGGGGCAGGTTGTCGACGACGTACCAGCCGAGGTCCTCGAGCGCGTTGCTGACCGTCGACCTTCCGGCACCGGCCATGCCGGTGACGACGAGGACGGAGCGGTCGGTCGGCTCCTCAGGGGGGGCGGTGGCCGCGGGGGTGGCGTCCGTCATGACGGGAGGGCCCTCCGGACGATGAGTGTCACGAACGACCAAGACTAACCGGGCACGGCGGCGTCGAGCTCGCCGACCGGGTCGGCCTGCCTCTCGGACGCGTCGTCGACCGGATGCAGCTGCTCGACCACCGCCGCGCCCAGCACCCTGCCGAACCCCGGGACCTCCGCGATGTCCTCGGCGGTCGCGGTGCGCAGCCGGGCGACCGAACCGAAGTGCCGGAGCAGCTGCTTGACCCTGGCCTCGCCGAGCCCGGGCACGGTCGCGAGCTGCGAGCCGATGTCCCGCTTGCGCCGGGTGCGCTGATGGGTGATCGCGAACCGGTGCGCCTCGTCCCGGAGGCGCTGCACGAGGAACAGGGCATCGCTGTTGCGGGGCAGGATCACCGGGAAGTCGACGTTCGGCTGCCACAGCTCCTCCAGCCGCTTCGCGATCCCGGCCAGCGCCACGCCCGTCACCCCCGCGTCGTCGAGCGCCCGCTGGGCCGCGGCGACCTGCGGCTGCCCGCCGTCGACGAGCAGCAGGTTGGGGCGGTAGGCGAAGCGCTCCCCCTGCACGGTCGGCGCGGCGTCCTCGTCCGCGAGGTGCGCGATCCTGCGGCTGATCACCTGGTAGATCGAGTCGGTGTCGTCGGTGGTGGTCGGCACGTTGAAGCGGCGGTACTGGTCCTTGCGCGGCAGTCCGTCCTCGAACACGACCATCGATGCGACGACGTTCGTGCCGCCCAGGTGCGACACGTCGAAGCACTCGATGCGCAGCGGTGCGTCGTCGAGGCCGAGCGCCTCCTGCAGGTCCGCGATCGCCTGCGACCGGGCCGTGAAGTCGGCGCTGCGCCGGGTCTTGTAGAGCATCAACGCGTGTGCGGCGTTCCTCGCGGCGGTCTCGGCGAGTGCGGCCTTCTCGCCGCGCTCGGCGACGTGGAGGCGGGTCCGGCCGCTGCCCCGCAGTCCCTCCGACTCCCGGCCGTCCGCGCGCCGCTGTGAGAGCCAGGTCGCGAGCTCGTCCGCGTCGTCGGGCAGCTCGGGTACGAGCACCTCGCGGGGCGGATAGCCGCCGTCGTCGTAGGCGTTCCTGAGCACGGTCTCCACCAGCTCGCCGAGCGGCACGTCCAGCTCCTTGTCGACGACCCAGCTGCGCGTGCCCCGGATGCGGCCCCCGCGGACGATGAACTGCTGCACGCTCGCCGCCAGCTCGTCGTCCGCGATGCCGAACACGTCGGTGTCGACGTCCTCCCGCAGGACGACCGCGCTCTTCGACAGCGCAGCGTCCATCGCCCCGATCGCGTCGCGCAGCCGCGCGGCCTCCTCGAAGTTGAGGGCGGTCGACGCCTCGAGCATCCGCTTGGTCAGGTCGCCGCGGAAGCGCTGGTCGCCGCCGCCCATGAACGTGGCGAGGTCCTCGGCGAGCGCGTGGTGCGCCGGCTTCGGGATGCGGCCCACGCACGGTGCCGCGCACTTCCCGATGTCGCCGAGCAGGCAGGGCCGGCCCGTCTGCTCCGCGCGCCGGTAGGTCGTGTCCGAGCAGCTGCGCACCGGGAAGACCTTGAGCATCAGGTCGAGCGTCTCCCGGATCGCCCAGATCTTCGTGTACGGGCCGAAGTACTTCGCGCCCTTCAGCTTCCGGTTCCGCGTGATCAGCACCCGCGGCACGTCGTCGCCGAGCGTGATCGCGAGATACGGGTACGACTTGTCGTCCCGGAACTGCACGTTGAACGGCGGCGAGAACTCCTTGATCCAGCTGTACTCGAGCTGGAGGGCCTCGAACTCGGTGCCGACGACCGTCCACTCGACGCTCGCAGCGGTCAGCACCATCCGTCTGGTGCGCTCGTGGAGGGACCGCAGCGGCTGGAAGTAGTTGCTGAGGCGGGCCCGGAGGTTCTTGGCCTTCCCGACGTAGAGCACGCGGCCGCGTGCGTCGCGGAACCGGTACACGCCCGCCGACACGGGGATCTCCCCGGTCTTCGGCCGCCAGAGCACCGTCTCCGCCATCACGCACGCACCTCGTTACGCCGACGCGGCCAGCGCCGCCTGGGGCAGGACCTCGGCGAGGAACCGCCCGGTGTGGCTGCCGTCGGTGTCGGCGACCTGCTCGGGGGTGCCCTCGACGAGCACGCGTCCGCCGCCCGCGCCGCCCTCCGGTCCCATGTCGACGATCCAGTCCGCGGACTTGATGACGTCGAGGTTGTGCTCGATCACGACGACGGTGTTGCCCTTGTCGACGAGGCCGTTCAGCACCAGGAGCAGCTTGGCGACGTCTTCGAAGTGCAGCCCGGTGGTGGGCTCGTCGAGCACGTAGACGCTGCGACCGTTGGTGCGGCGCTGCAGCTCGGTCGCGAGCTTCACCCGCTGCGCCTCGCCGCCGGACAGCGTCGTCGCGCTCTGTCCGAGCCGCACGTAGCCGAGCCCGACGTCGACGAGGGTCTTCAGGAAGCGGTGGATGGCGCCGATCGGTTCGAAGAACTCGGCCGCCTCCGCGATCGGCATGTCCAGCACCTCGGCGATGTTCTTCGCCTTGTAGTGCACCTGGAGCGTGTCCCGGTTGTACCGGGCGCCGTGGCAGACCTCGCACTGCACGTACACGTCGGGCAGGAAGTTCATCTCGATCTTGATGGTGCCGTCGCCCTGGCAGTGCTCGCAGCGGCCGCCCTTGACGTTGAAGCTGAAGCGGCCGGGCAGGTACCCGCGCACCTTCGCCTCCGCCGTCTCGCTGAACAGCGTGCGGATGCGGTCGAAGACGCCCGTGTACGTGGCCGGGTTCGACCGCGGGGTGCGGCCGATCGGCGCCTGGTCGACGTGCACGACCTTGTCGAGGTCCTCCGTGCCGGTGACGCGGCGGTGCCTGCCCGGCACCTTCCTGGCCCCGTTCAACCGGTTCGCGAGGACCCGGTAGAGGATGTCGTTCACCAGCGAGCTCTTGCCGGAGCCGCTGACGCCGGTGACCGCGGTCATCACGCCGAGCGGGAAGCCGACGGTGACGTTCTGCAGGTTGTTGGCGGTCGCGCCGACGACCTCGATCCTGCGGCGTCGGTCGATCTTCCTCCGGTCCCGCGGCACCTCGATCGACCGGCGGCCCGCGAGGTAGTCGCCCGTGATCGACGCCCGCTCCTCGAGCAGCCCGGGATAGTCGCCGGAGTGCACGACCGAGCCGCCGTTGACGCCGGCGCCCGGGCCGATGTCGACGATCCAGTCCGCCGTGCGGATCGTGTCCTCGTCGTGCTCGACCACGATCAGCGTGTTGCCGAGGTCGCGGAGCTTGACCAGCGTGTCGATCAGGCGGCGGTTGTCGCGCTGGTGGAGCCCGATCGAGGGCTCGTCGAGCACGTAGAGCACCCCGGTCAGGCCCGACCCGATCTGGGTCGCGAGGCGGATGCGCTGCGCCTCGCCGCCGGACAGCGTGCCGGCCGCGCGGGAGAGGCTGAGGTAGGTGAGGCCGACCTCGAGCAGGAACTCCAGGCGTGCGCGGATCTCGCGCAGCACCTGCGCGGCGATCTTCGCCTCCCGCTCGGACAGGTGGACCGTCTCCATGAACGCGGCGGCGTCCGCGATCGACAGCTCGGCCACGTCGGCGATGTTGCGCCCGTCGACGAGGACCGCCAGCACCTCGGGCTTCAGCCGCTTCCCGTTGCAGACCGCGCACGGCACCTCGCGGAGGTACTCGGCCCACCGCGCGCGCTGCACGTCGGTCTCTGCCTGCAGCCAGTTCCGCTCGAGGTACGGGATGACGCCTTCGAATCCCTGCGAATACGACATCTCGCGGCCGTAGCGGTTCTTCCACCGCACCCGGACCTCGAAGTTGTTGCCCTGCAGCACGGCCTCGCGGACCTCGTCGGGCAGTGCCTCCCAGGGGCTCTCGAGCGAGAAGCCGAGGTCGCGGGCCAGACCGCCGAGCATGCGCTCGTAGTAGTTGTAGAGCTGCTTGCCCTGGTTGCTCCACGGGATGATCACGCCCTCGCGGATCGACAGCGACGGGTCGCCGAGCAGCAGGTCGGCGTCGACCGCCATGCGCGTGCCGAGGCCCGAGCACTCGGGGCAGGCACCGAACGGGGCGTTGAACGAGAACGTCCGCGGCTCGACCTCGGTCAGCTGGATCGGGTGGTTGTTCGGGCAGGACAGCTTCTCGGAGAACGTCTGCCACGCCCCGTCCCCCTCCAGGTCGACGTAGTTGACCTGCACGAGCCCGTCGGTGAGGCTGAGCGCCGTCTCGAGGGAGTCGGTCAGCCGCGTGAGGCCGTCGTCACTCGCGACGAGGCGGTCGACGACCACCGCGATGTCGTGCTTGAAGGACTTCTTCAGCGGCTTGGCGTCGGCGAGCTGCACGGTCTCGCCATCGACGACCGCCCGGCTGTAACCCTTCGCCTGCAGCTCTTTGAAGAGGTCCTGGAACTCGCCCTTCTTCTGCTGCACCACGGGGCTGACGACCTGGAACCGGACGCCCTCCTCCAGCTCCATCAGCTGGTCGGCGATCTGCTGCACCGTCTGGCTGGCGATGCGCTCGCCGCAGATCGGGCAGTGCGGGACCCCGATGCGCGCCCAGAGCAGGCGCATGTAGTCCCAGACCTCGGTGATCGTGCCGACGGTCGAGCGGGGATTGCGGTTCGTCGACTTCTGATCGATCGAGACCGCCGGCGAGAGTCCCTCGATGAAGTCGACGTCGGGCCGATCGACCTGGCCCAGGAACTGCCGCGCGTACGCGGACAACGATTCGACGTAGCGGCGCTGCCCCTCGGCGAAGATCGTGTCGAACGCCAACGACGACTTCCCGCTGCCCGACAGCCCCGTGAAGACGACCAGCGAGTCCCTCGGGATCTCCACGTCGACGTTCCGGAGGTTGTGGACCCTGGCTCCCTTGACACTCAGCTTGGCGTTGCCCGCCACCCTCGAGATCGGCACCCGGGAAGCTTACGGAGCCCCACCGACAGCGCTGCGCGGCCCTCCCTCCGTGAGCCGGAGGGCGGGATCAGGTGCCGGTCGCGCCCGCTTCGACGAGCGCGTCGCGGAGCCGGTCCCGCTCGGCGAGGACCTCGCCGACCACGTGCACGAAGCGCTCCTGCGAGCGGTCCGGCCAGTACTCGGACAGGTAGTAGGCCACCAGCGCGCTGCGAGCGGCGCGCCCGCCCACATCCGCGATCGCCTCGGCGACGACGGTGGGGGTCGCCGCGGCGTCGCCGACGACCAGGCGCGGCACGACGCCGAGCATGCCGGAGTCGGCGGACACCGCCTCGCCGTCGGCCTTCGTGACGATCACCGGCCGGAGCGAGGGCAGCCACGCGGTCGCGACCGCGGAGACGTCCGCGACGAGCACGCCGGATCGGGCGAAGCTCGACTCGAGCGGCTCCTGGTCGGCCAGGACGGTCTCGTGCGGCGCACCTGCCGCGGCGATCGCCGTACGGATCGCGTCGTCGGCGAGGGCGTAGTCGCGGGACGTCACACCGGTCAGCGGATGCGGGCGGTAGAGGACGCGGAAGCGCGGGTCCCGCAGCAGCGCGGCGACGACCGCGAGGCCGTGGCTGAGCACGGAGCTGTACGCGACGGACGGCTGCGCACCCTCCCACGTGGGGGCGTAGAGCACGGTCGTCCGGACCTCGCTCGGCGGATCGCTCGCCACCGCGGAGAGCGTGACCGGCTGCCCGACGACGATGGTGTGCGCCGCGGCATCGAACCGCATCAGCCGACGCGTGATCCGGTCGACCGCGGCCCGCCCGGGCGCGAACACGTAGTCGTAGGCCTTCAGCTGATTCGAGGCCGAGACGCCCTTGTCGCTGTCGCCGTGACCGATGTACGCGTGCAGGAGCGAGGCGAAGCGGAGGTTCTCGAAGTTGCGCGGCTGGTGGCTGACGTAGAGGGCGACCTTGACGTCGCTGCGCGCCAGCAGGCCGTCGAGGGTGCCGTACCGGGCGACGGTCACGACCGGGACGGTGGACACGGCCTGGATGGAGGCGGCCACCCGGCTGTCCTGGCAGACGACGACCGCACGATGCGCCGCGTGCACGGCCTCGAACGTCGGCAACCACGGGACCACCTGGTAGAGGGTGTCGGGTGCGCCGGGGAAGTAGACCATGACGGTCGCGTCCAGCGACGAGGATGCGAGCCGCACGTCCTCGCCCTGCCGGTCGACCAGGCTCTTCGGGAAGACGGGCGAGCTGCGGATCACGCGCAGCACCGCCGTCTGCGCGCGGCGGCGCAGATCGATGAGCAGGCGTCGCACGTCGACCACTGTATCGAGGGCCGCGCTCGCGCCTAAGGGCGCCGCCGAGGGATGAGGCCGCGAAGCGTTCACCACATCGACGCCGGATGTTCGGACGCGGTTCCCGCGCGGTCCGCAGCACCGCACCACGATTGGGCCCGTGGCCTCCGCTGTCGTTCGTGACGGCGTGCCCGGGCTCACGTGGACCGAGGTGCAGGACGTGATCGGGCCGCTCGACGGCGGCGCGGCCGCCGATGCCCTGTACGCGCGAGGCGCCCGATTCGGTGAACCCGTTCCGACCGGCTCAGGCCGTCGATCACGGCTGGTCGTGCCCGCGAGTTCGACCGCGTCGTTCGGCAGCTACTTCAACGCCTTCCCCGCAGCGGTCTGGCGGCACTCGACGGCCGCGACGCACGCCCGCTTGTCCCTCCTGCTGAGCGGCCCCGCGGCGGTCACCGTGATCCGGTCGGACGCCACGGGCGCTCGGGTCGACGAGCGGCGGTACGACGTGCTCGCAGACGGCGTCCTGGCAGTCGACCTCGAGCTCGGTGCGCCGACGGGCGGGGTGCTCTGGTTCGAGGTCACCGCGGCCGCGACGGAGGTCGAGGTGCTGGCCGGAACCTGGTCCGTCGACGCCGCCCCGGTCCGCGGCGGCCGTGCGGTGCTCGGGATGCCGACGGTGGACCGCGGGTCGTTCGTCGCCGAGAACCTCGGGAGGATCGCCTCCGCGCCGGCCCTGCTGCGCCAGGTGCTGCGGATGGTCGTCGTCGACCAGGGCTGCGCCCCCGTCGCCGACTTCCCGGCCGTCGCCGGGGCCGCCGCGCTGCTGGGCGACACGCTGCGGGTCATCCGTCAGCCGAACCTCGGCGGATCAGGCGGCTACTCGCGGATCCTGCTCGAGGCGTCCGCGGAATCCGGCGCGGACGTCGTCGTGTTCCTCGACGACGACATCGAGGTCGAGCCCGCGTCGCTGCTCCGCTCCCTCGCGTTCGGCCGCCTCACCGTGACGCCCACGATCGTCGGCGCGCAGATGCTCGACCTCGGCGTGCCGGCGACGATCCAGGCCGCCGCGGAGCGGGTCGCGCGCGGGGTGTTCTGGTGGACGCCCGCCGACGAGCGCACCTCCTCCCACGATCACGCGGCGGTCCACCTGCCGGACGCGCCCTGGCTGCACGAGCGTCGCGACGCCGACTACAACGGCTGGTGGATGTGCCAGTTCCCGCTGGAGGTCGTCGCGCGCCTGGGCCTCGTCCTGCCGCTGTTCCTGAAGTGGGACGACGCCGAGTACAGCCTCCGGGCCGCGGCGATCGGCGTGCCCACGGTGAGCCTGCCGAGCGCCGCGGTCTGGCACGTGGCGTTCCGTTCCAAGGACGACTCCGTCGAGTGGCAGACGTTCTTCCACGCGAGGAACCGCGTCGTCGTCGCCATGCTGCACGGCGGCTCGCCGATCCGGGTCGTCGGGCACAGCCTCGCGCTCGACGTCAAGCAGCTGCTGGCGAAGCAGTACCCGGCCGCCCGCCTCCGGCACGCCGGTATCGACGCCGTGCTGGCGGGGCCGGATGCGCTCGAGCGCCGCGACTCGCTGGACCACGCCCGCGCCGTCGCAGCCGCCGAACCGGCGCTCCTCCGCCTCCCGATCGGGGACGCCGCTCGCGCTCGGGCGATCCGCTCGGCGCGGACCACGGCCGCCCTGCCGCTGTGGGCCGTCGCGATGACGGTGCGGCAGCTGCTGCTCGGCCGGTCGGGACCCGTCTTCCTCGCACGGCGGGCGGACTGGTGGGTGCTCGCGCGGTACGGGAAGGTCCTCGCCCCGACCGCCGACGGACGGGCGCTCTTCCTCTTCGCCACGGACCGGCGAGCCCTGGTGAACGGGCTCGTGGAGGCGCTCCGCCTGCACCTGCGGCTGCTGGTGCGGTGGCCGTTGACCGCCGCCCGGTACCGCGCCGCCGCCCGCGAGCTCGCCTCACCGGCCGCCTGGGAGCGCCGCTTCAGCGGGTGAGTGCGGGCGTCACACCAGGTGCCCCGCCTTCGTCATCTGGCGGAGCTCGCCCTTCAGCTCGGAGAGCTCGTCGCGGAGGCGGCCCGCGAGCTCGAACTTCAACTCGTTCGCGGCCTGGAGCATCTGCGTGTTGAGGTCCGAGATGATTCCCTCCAGCTCGGCCGCGCCCTTCGCAGCGATGCCTTCGCGGCGCAGGTTCGGAACGGGTGCCCGCTTCCCGCCGGCGCTCTTCGAGAGCATCTGTGCGGTGTCGGCCGCTTCGCGGGCGAGGGCGTCGGTGATGTCGGCGATCTTCTTGCGGAGCGGCTGCGGGTCGATGCCGTGCTCCGTGTTGTACGCGACCTGCTTCTCGCGGCGGCGGTTCGTCTCGTCGATCGCCCTGGCCATCGAGTCGGTGATCGTGTCCGCGTACATGTGCACCTCGCCCGACACGTTGCGGGCGGCGCGACCGATCGTCTGGATCAGCGACGTGGACGAGCGGAGGAAACCCTCCTTGTCCGCGTCGAGGATCGCGACGAGCGACACCTCGGGCAGGTCCAGACCCTCGCGGAGCAGGTTGATGCCGATCAGCACGTCGTAGACGCCCTGCCGCAGCTCGGTGAGCAGCTCGACGCGGCGGAGGGTGTCGACGTCGGCGTGCAGGTAGCGGACGCGGACGCCCGCCTCGCCGAGGAAGTCGGTGAGGTCCTCCGCGCTCTTCTTGGTGAGCGTCGTGACGAGCACGCGTTCGTTCTTCTCGGCTCGACGGTGGATCTCCTCGAGCAGGTCGTCGACCCGGCCCTTCGAGGGCTTGATCACGATCTCGGGGTCGATCAGCCCGGTCGGGCGGATGATCTGCTCGACGACGCCGTCGCCCATGCCGAGCTCGTACCGGCCGGGCGTCGCGGAGAGGTACACGGTCTGCCCGACGCGGTCGGAGAACTCCTCCCAGGTCAGCGGCCGGTTGTCCATCGCGGAGGGCAGCCGGAACCCGTGCTCGACGAGGACGCGCTTGCGGGAGGCGTCGCCCTCGTACATCGCACCGATCTGCGGCACGGTGACGTGCGACTCGTCGATCACGGTGAGGAAGTCGTCGGGGAAGTAGTCGAGGAGGCAGTTCGGCGCCTCGCCCGGCGCGCGGCCGTCGATGTGTCGGGAGTAGTTCTCGATCCCGTTGCAGAACCCGATCTGCTCCATCATCTCGAGGTCGAACCCGGTCCGCATGCGCAGCCGCTGCTCCTCGAGCAGCTTGCTCTCGCGCTTCAGCACACCGAGCCGGTCGTCGAGCTCGGTGCGGATCGTGCCCATCGCCCGCTGCATCGACTCGGGGCTCGCCGCGTAGTGCGTCGCCGGGAAGATCGAGACCGCGTCGAGCTTCGACAGCACCTCGCCGGTCAGCGGATGCAGCGAGTAGAGCGCCTCGATCTCGTCACCGAACATCTCGATGCGGACGGCGTGCTCCTCGTACACCGGGATGATCTCGATCGTGTCGCCGCGGACCCGGAACCGGCCGCGGGAGAAGTCGAAGTCGTTGCGCTGGTACTGCATCGCGATGAAGCCGCGGATCAGCGAATCCCTCGTCATGCGCTGACCGATCTGCAGCGCGACCATCGCGCCCAGGTACTCCTCCGCGGCACCGAGGCCGTAGATGCACGACACCGTGGAGACGACGATCACGTCGCGGCGGCTCAGCAGCGAGTTGGTGGTCGAGTGCCGCAGCCGCTCCACCTCCGCGTTGATCGACGAGTCCTTCTCGATGAAGGTGTCCGTCTGCGGGACGTACGCCTCGGGCTGGTAGTAGTCGTAGTACGAGACGAAGTACTCGACGGCGTTGTTCGGCATCAGCTCGCGGAACTCGTTCGCCAGCTGCGCCGCGAGCGTCTTGTTGTGAGCCATGACCAGCGTGGGGCGCTGCACCTGCTCGATCAGCCAGGCGGTCGTGGCGGACTTGCCGGTGCCGGTCGCGCCGAGCAGCACGATGTCCGGCTCCCCCGCCTTCACCCGCCGGGTGAGATCGGCGATCGCCGCCGGCTGGTCGCCGCTGGGCCTGTAGTCGCTGACCACCTCGAACGGGCGGACGGCACGCGTGGGTCGCATGCCATAACGGTAGGCGCGGGGTCCGACAGCGGTGCGCCCGTACGCTCAAGGCGTCATGGCCCGCAGCAGCGTCGAAGTCGGCCCCGTCGCGGCGGTCGCCTTCAGCGCCTCCTCAGTGCAGGCAGGCGCCGCCGTCGGGGCCACGCTCTTCCCGCTGATCGGCCCGTTCGGTGTCACCGGTCTGCGGCAGGTGGTGTCGGCGGTCGCGCTGCTGGCGATCGCCCGGCCCCCGCTGAAGCGGCTCGGTCTCAGGAGGCTCACGCCCGCGCTGCTGCTCGGTGTGGTGCTCGTCGGCATGAACTTCTCGCTCTACTCGGCGGTGCAGCGGATCGGACTGGGGCTGGGCGTCACCGTCGAGTTCCTCGGGCCGCTCGCGGTCGCGCTGCTCGGCGCGGGCGCGACCTCCCGGCGTGCGACGACGGCGCGGATCGCCTGCGGTGCGCTCGCCCTCGCCGGGATCGTGCTCATCACCGACCCGCTGGCCGGCGCCCGGACAGATCCCGTCGGTCTCGCGTTCGGCGCTGCGGCGGCGGCGCTGTGGGCGGCGTACATCCTGCTGGGTCAGCGCGCCGGCGCGCTCCCCGGCGTCACGGGCACGGCCGTCGCGAGCCTGGTCGGCACGGCGCTCACGCTGCCGGGGCTCGTGCTGCTGCTGCTCGCGGTACCGCCGGCGGCGCTGCCGCGGGTGCTGCTGCTCGGCACCGTCACCGGCGTGCTGTCGAGCGCGCTCCCCTATTCGATCGACCTGCTCGTGCTGCGACGGATGCCGCGGTCGCTGTTCGGGATGCTGCAGAGCCTGCACCCGGTGGCGGCCGCCGTGCTCGGGCTGCTGGTGCTCGGTCAGGTGCTGGGCGGCGTGCAGGTCGCCGGCGTCGCCGCGGTCTGCCTCGCCAACGTGCTGGCGGTCCTGGCCGCCCGACGGTGAGTCGTCAGCGTCGCAGCGTCGTCCAGAGGGTGTGCACCTGGGCGAGCGTCGACTCGAGCGACCCGCTCGTGTCGATGACGTCGGAGGCGAGTGCACGCCGGTCCCCGTCGGACAGCTGCGCCGCGAGGCGGGCGCGGGCGTCTTCCTCCGACATGCCTCGGAGGGTCACGAGTCGTTCGACCCGCACGTCGGTCGGCGCGTCAGCGACCACGATGCGGTCGAACTCGCCGACCCCGCGAGCGTCGATCAGCGGGACGTCGTAGACGACGACCGCGCTGCGGTCGAGGGCGAACGCGGCGCGGAACGCCGCGTGGGACCGGTGCAGGACCGCGGGATGGACGATGCCGTTCAGCACATGCCGCTTGCCCGGGTCGGCGAAGACGATCCGGCCGAGCGCGGGGCGGTCGAGCGACCCGTCCTCGCGGAACACCCCGTCGCCGAAGGCGTCCCGGATCGCGTCGAGCGCCGACTCCCCCGGTCGGACGACGTCCCGTGCGAGCGCGTCCGCGTCCACGACGACGGCGCCGAGCTCGCCGAGGCGTTTCGCGATCGTGGACTTGCCGGACGCGATTCCGCCGGTCAACGCGATCAAGGCCACGCGAAAAGACTAGGCGGGGTTCGGACAGCCGTCGCGACCCGCGCGTGGCATGATTTCTACCCGGCGTAGAGACTCGATATCGCTGCGCCGGGTCGAACACCTCGGAAGGACACCGCATGCAGTCGCTCGGCGAGCTGGAGCGCACGGCGCTGGAGCAGCTCTGGGACGCCGCTGAGCCGCTGACCCCCGGCGTCCTCCGGGAGCATCTCGCGACCGGCGATCAGCGAGGTCTGGCGCTGACGACCGTCATGACGGTGCTGAGCCGTCTCGAGAAGAAGGGCTTCGTCGCCCGCGACCGCTCGGTGCGACCCGCGACCTACGCTCCCGTGCACGCGCGCGAGGAGTACGTGGCCGAGGTCATGCACGACGCGCTCGGCGCCGCCGGCGATCGAACGGAGGCGCTCGCCCGGTTCGTCGGCCGCGCCACCGCGGATGAGACCGCCGCGCTCAAGCGGCTGCTCGGACTCGACTGAGCCATGATCCTCGCGGCGACGCTGCTCGCCGTCCTCGCGATCCTGCTCGCGTGGCCGGTGCCGCTCGCCGTCGCCCGCAGCACCTGGACCGACCGCGCACCCGGCACCGCCCTGCTGCTGTGGCAGGCGATTGCGCTCGGCGGCGTCCTGTCGCTGCTCGGCTCGCTGCTGTCGGCGGGTCTCGCGCCGTACGGCGACCACCTCGTCGCGGGGCTGCGCACGCTGGTCGTCGACGTCGCCGGCGGGGTGCTGCCGCCGGGCAGCACCTACGCCTCCGGTCTCGCCCTGGCAGCAGCGGTGCTGCTCGGCGCCCATCTGGTGCTGAACCTGGTGCTCACGGTCGTGCGCACCGAGCGGCAGCGCGCCCGGCACCGGAGCCTCGTGCTGCTGCTGAGCGCGCCGATGCCGGAGACGCCGAGGACCCGCGTGCTCGACGCCGCAGCGCCCATCGCCTACTGCCTGCCCGGCACGGCCAGAAGCCTGACGGTGCTGTCGGCCGGGCTGCTGAGCCTGCTCAGCGAGCAGGAGGTCCTCGGCGTCGTGGAGCACGAGCGTGCTCACCTCCGGCAGCACCACGCGCTGGTGCTGGTCGCGTTCCACGCCTGGCGGATCGCGCTGCCCTGGTTCCCCGTCGCGAGTCGCGCGCAGGACGCGGTCGGCCTGCTCACCGAGATGCTCGCGGACGACGACGCCCGTCGCCGGGTGCCGGATCCGGTGCTGGCCCGCGCGATCGCCGCCGTCGCCGGCGCAGGCGGAACGCCCGGCCAGATCCCGGGCGACGCACCCTCGGCGGACCCGTCGTCCGTCGAGCGCCGCGTGCGCCGTCTCATGCATCCTGCACCGGTGTCGCCGCTCATCCGCGCGCTGGTCCCGGTCGCTGCCGTCGCTCTGGTGGTCGTGCCGCCGATCCTCCTGACGCTCCCGGCCATCACGGGCTGACCCTCCGCCGTCCCAGCGCGGTCTCACCACCCGGCGACGAACGCCAAGGGCGGCTCCCCATCCGGGGAGCCGCCCTTGGCGTGTCGGCTGTCAGCCGCCGGCCGACTCAGCGGCTGGCGAGCCGCTCGCGGAGCGCGGCGAGCGCCTCGTCGTCGGCGAGCGCCCCGCCGGACGTCGCGTCGTCGCTCGTGAACGTGTTCTCCGCAGCGGCGGTCGCCTCGTCGGCGAGCTGCTTCTGGATCTGCGCCTTGTGGGCCTCCCAGCGGGCCTGGGCGCCGGCGTACTCCTGCTCCCACTTGTCGCGCTGCTCGTCGAAGCCCTCGCGCCACTCGTTGGTCTCCGGGTCGAAGCCCTCGGGGTACTTGTAGTTCCCCTGGTCGTCGTACTCGGTGAGCATGCCGTAGAGCGCCGGGTCGAACTCGGTGCCCTCGGGGTCGACGTCCTCGTTCGCCTGCTTCAGCGAGAGCGAGATGCGGCGACGCTCGAGGTCGATGTCGATGATCTTGACGAAGACCTCGTCGTTGACCGACACGACCTGCTCGGCGAGCTCGACGTGGCGGGCCGACAGCTCGGAGATGTGGACCAGGCCCTCGATGCCGTCCGCGACGCGGACGAACGCACCGAACGGCACGAGCTTCGTGACCTTGCCCGGCGCGACCTGACCGATCGCGTGGGTGCGGGCGAAGACCTGCCACGGGTCCTCCTGCGTCGCCTTCAGCGACAGGGAGACGCGCTCGCGCTCCAGGTCGACCTCGAGCACCTCGACGGTGACCTCCTGGCCGACCTCGACGACCTCGCTCGCGTGCTCGATGTGCTTCCACGAGAGCTCGGAGACGTGCACGAGGCCGTCCACGCCGCCCAGGTCGACGAACGCACCGAAGTTGACGATCGAGGAGACCGTGCCCTTGCGGACCTGGCCCTTGTGCAGGTTGTTGAGGAACGTGGTGCGGCTCTCGGACTGCGTCTGCTCGAGGAGCGCGCGGCGGGAGAGGACGACGTTGTTGCGGTTCTTGTCCAGCTCGAGGATCTTCGCCTCGATCTCCTGGCCCAGGTACGGGGTCAGGTCGCGGACGCGGCGCAGCTCGATGAGCGAGGCGGGCAGGAAGCCGCGGAGGCCGATGTCGACGATCAGGCCGCCCTTGACGACCTCGATGACGGTGCCGGTGACGACGCCGTCCTCCTCCTTGATGCGCTCAACGTCGCCCCACGCGCGCTCGTACTGCGCACGCTTCTTCGAGAGGATCAGCCGCCCCTCCTTGTCCTCCTTCTGGAGGACGAGGGCCTCGACGCTGTCGCCGACGGAGACGACCTCGTTCGGGTCGACGTCGTGCTTGATCGACAGCTCGCGCGAGGGGATGACGCCCTCGGTCTTGTAGCCGA